>CAZAMY010000056.1:0-9768 GCA_964485995.1 uncultured Sediminispirochaeta sp. | reverse complement strand
CAGCGCATACTTTTCAGGAGGCATACTTTCAATCGGAGAATCAAAATGGCATACCTGTCCGCGGGCATGCACGCCAGAGTCGGTTCGTCCAGAGGCCACCACTCCAACTCTCTGATTCATCACAGCCGCAGCAGCCCGTTCCACCTCCGCCTGTACGGTCGGGGCATTGGGTTGGATCTGCCAACCGGCGTAGCGGGTACCGTCGTATGCTATTGTACACCTGATTCGAACTGACATAGGGCTAACTCTGCATCAGCCCTTCAGTTCGTTGTTTATACTGGCGTGCAGATCCCTGGCCCGTTCGAGCAGAGTCGACGGCTTGTCCTTTGTGGCCTTACCCAGTCCGAACAAGCGCCCGACGGTGGTTTTTGCACGTTCCAGACTCTTCGCACGCTGCTCCTCATCATCCTGCGCACCATGTTCGAACTCCATCAGGGCCGATATATAGAGCACTCCGTCATACCCGTAGTTTTGGTCAAGATCGGGGCCTAAATACCCGGCATCGGTAATTCCCTCTTTGCCCTCCTCTTCATACCGGAGGGCCTCGGTGTAAAAAAACCAGGCTTTGTGGTAATAAATTTCTGCCAGATAATCGTAGTGCTCTCCCGGTTCCTTGAGGTGCAGATCGGCACAGATCCAGGCCGAGCGGAGTGCACAGATACCCTTTTTGATAGTCGGACTCATCTCGGGCGGGAACTGCTCCATGCTCATCATTGCATAGTGGTAAGATGCTACACCAGTCTTCAGGTCGCGGGGCTGGGTAAAATCGAGGTCGGGAAAAACCTTTGTCAGGGCCATTCGCCTGGCTTCCCGCGAATTATCCAGTGCCTGGGCAGTCGCCTTGGGGATCTCATTGAAGTCCTGCGGAAAGGCTGCATAAAGACAGGCCGGGCAGACGGTAATCGGATAGACGAGAGGATTGACCTCTCCGTATTTTTCCGTAGGCTCATACAGGCGCCGCAGCTCATTGGTCAGTGACCCGGCAATCAGCCGGCCGCGGCCCGTGCGCAAATCCTCCCGCCGGAACTCATTGTTGCAGACCGGACAGGTAATGCTGTTTTTCGAGAAAAAGGTAATAGAGTCGCCGGCTTTTGCACTCATCTCGAGTCCCCCTCTATTACTATCAATGCAACCGCCATATCGTGTTCATGGGTCATGGTAAGGTGTATCGATTTACCTCCATGACGTTGAAACGCTTTCAGAGCGGTGCCGTAGAGCTGTATATCCGGTTTTCCGTTGTGAGAGTTCACCACCTGAATATCCCGCAGCACCAAACTGCGCATTCCGGTACCAAGGGCTTTACCGAAGGCCTCCTTGGCGGCAAACCGGGCCGCCAGCGAAAGGATTGCTCCGCTTTTTCGGTGGTGAACCGCATCGATTTCATCCTCGTGAAAAAAACGCCGCAGCAGCTTCTCATTATACCACCAGTGGCGCATCCGTTCGACACTGACAATATCTATTCCCATGCCTAAAATCATTCGGATTCCTCCAGTCGGGTAATTTCTACCTCTACGCTGGTCGGACTATACTTTAGCACCAGTACTCCACGGGGAACATCCGGGCTCACTTCCAGTTCGTAGGTGCCCGGTTCTTCGATTCCGGAACAATCAAAGGTCAGCATGAAGTCCTCTGTGTTGACCTTTTCCAGCAGCAGCTGGCTGCCCTGCACCGTCATCTGGGTGTCCTGCGGTACTCCGGAGACTGCCAGATCGCCGGCTACATCCAGGGCGATCAGATCGATGTTCTCCACCGTTTTGAGAATACTCTTCTCCTGAATAATACCGAAGAACTCAACCGTATCTCCTCCCGGAAACGAAGCGAACTGGTCGGGCTTTTTCAAACGCAGTCGCACTGTGAAATCTTCCGTACGTCCGGATAAATCGATAGGCTCGGTTTCAACCGCTTTCATGTTTTTGACGGTGCTTTCGAGCCCCTCGATTTCTACAGTGGAGGGGGTAAGAAAGTACTGCGTCAGTTCGTAGCCCTTGGCCGGGTAACCCACCAAGAGCGGTTCTACCTTTACACTCTTAGAAAGCTTCTTTTCTATCTTCAGGCTGAGCTTTTTCGGTTCGACCTGCAGTTCCAACGGATCGATGTGGGCAAGGCTGCCCTCTTTGACCACACGTATCGGTACCGTGTAGCGCCCCTCCTCCTCGAACTGCATAAAATCGGCATGCACCTTGATATCATCTTCCAAAACCAGATTGATATCCTCGCTTTGCCCCCGCAATGTAACCCTAACGGTCCGCGGATAGTTTTCGGCGGGAATAAACTGCTCGCCAGTACGAATTTCGAGGGGAACACTCAGAAAACGCTCCTCCAGGGTCGCCATCTGGTTGAAAAGGAACAGCAGCACCGCTGCGGCGATCGAGAGTATCTTGATGGGCCAGTTATGAGTTATCCGCTCGAAAAACTTGTTAAGATGCAACTGAAATATCCTCGCTCTCTTCCGCTGATTCCCCGGATACACCCAGCAGGTTTCTCAGAGTGCGCCGGACCTCTTTCGAGGAAAGGTCGTAATAGAGGTTTGCGTCATATGCCAAAGAAAGTGCGCCGGTCTCCTCCGACAGCACCAGAATAACCGCGTCGGTCTCTTCCGCCATTCCCAGGGCAGCCCGATGACGGGTTCCAAAACTGCGCCGAATATCCACCTGCTCGCTCAGAGGCAGAAAACAGGCTGCCGATACCAGCTTGCCCGACTGTACTACTACCGCTCCGTCATGCAGTGGCGTGTCGAATCCGAAAATAGTTATCAACAGGCTCGATGAGAGCTCGGCATTCAAACGGGTGCCGTTGTCTATCAGGTTTTTCAAGCCTACCTGCCGCGGAAACACGATCAATGCCCCGCGTTTACGCCCTGCCAGCACTTCGCAGGCGTTGATTACTGTTTCGATGTGTTCGACATTCGCCCGCGATGCGAAGCGAAACAGTTCTCCCCTGCCGATGCGGGTAAACATTGCCCGCAGCTCGGGCTGGAACACAATCGCAATCACTATGACCAGCACTGTGGCCAGGCTGTTTATAATCCACAGTAATGTCTGCAGGTGGAAGAAAAAGGCTACCGCATAGATCAGCAGCAGGAACAGGGCCCCTTTGATCAGCTGAATCGCCCTGGTTTGCGCGATGAGCTTATAGATCTGATAGAAGAGAAAGGCCAGAATGGCGATATCCAGAAACGGCCGGAGCACATTCTCTACTATCCATACATCGGTAAACAAATTCATGCCTCTGCAAGACTCCTAAAGGGTGTTCCCATCCGGGTTCAGTAGTTTCCGGTTCAGCTCGGATACCCTTCCATTCACCATATAGTACTTGTTCATATTATTCCACAGGGTGTAACCGCCGCCCTCGGCATGCAGGATTCCCTCCAGCTGACGGTTGAGGTAACTGAAATACTCCGGTTCCTCCATCTTCAGCTCATGTCCCATTAGAAAAGCCTGGACATAAGGCCGAATACTGGTGCCCGATCCGGCTAGCCGCTGTGCCCGCTGGGTGCCGATTTTATACAGTTCGAATGCGCGGTTGATATAATCGTCCTGCGAGAGAAAGCGGTAAGGAAAGTGAGAGGGATAGTACATCGGACAGATCACATCGACATACTCGCCCAACATGGCAATATCCTGCCCGATCCAGTTGCCCATCCGGTACCAGGAATTGAAACCATAGAGATCCGCAGAGATCGATATGCTGATTTCGCGGGAAGCCTTTTTGACGAAGGATTCAATAGCTTCGGTTTTCAGCATCCCGGGTTTCCTGTAACGGTAATTGGCTGTAGAGAGATCTCCGTCGGAAGGAAAGCGGATGTAATCGAACTGAATCTCATCGATTCCCAGGTCCTGCAGCTCACGTGCAATCTCGATGTTATAGTCCCACACCTCTTCGCTGAAAGGATCGGTCCAGAACTCCCGCTGCACGTAGCGCGTTTTTTCCTCCCCGTCCTCCTCGTACTGCTCGGGGACTGTGTGGCCCCAGGGGGCATCCTGTGTGCTGTCCCATATGGCGTATTTATTCCGGTCAGCCTGGTACAGACGCTTATCCTTGAACACCACCATCCGGCCAATCACGTAAATGCCTTCCTGATGGGCCTTTTCCAGCAGTTTCTCCAGATTGAATATAGTATGGACTGCACCGATCTCTGCCGGGCGGGCAAGCTGTGTTCCGTAGGTCAGCCTGCCCCAGTCGTCTTTTACATCAACTACGATTCCATTGAAGCCGTGTGCCTTCATGAACTCGATATGTTCATCTATCCGCTTTTCGGTTACGTTATACGCGTTTAGGTAGATAGCCTGGATCTCCGCATGGTCGGGCATCGAAGCCCCGGCGGATGCTTGTGAAACTCGGCTCACATCACCGGACTGCGGCCGCAGCAGCGCGGGGCGGATACTCCAGGTTTCGGATTTGAGGTTGTATACCCCGCGGGCCGCTTTGAAATGTACCTCCAGAGCGGGATCGTTGGTGATGCCGCCACTGTAATTATTGATGGACAAGAGCTCATCCACCTGTCGAGGCAGCTCGATTGTCTCCATCGTATGGGTATCGGTGTTGTAGCGATAGATCAGTCTGTCAAAGGCAGATGCAATAAACAGGTTATGCGGCTGCCCAGGCACCATTGCAAGATCGGTGATTTCTTCGTAAAAACCGGCTCCGCGGTACAGGGCATCGAGGTGCTCGGACTCTTTTCTCCAACTCGCACCACCATCCTCGCTAATGAACAACCCGTTAAACGAGGTGCCCAGATATATTCTCTGGGGATAACTCGGGTCAAAACTCACTGCGGTCAGGTAATCCTTTGATTTTAGCGGGTAGCGCAGCCGCACCTCCGCCCAGGAACTGCCGGCATCACTGCTGGTATACAGGGCGGTGCTGGTAGTTGCGGCCAGTCGGTCGGGATCGCGGCTGTCCAGGCTCAGTGAGGTAAACCGGCGGAAGTGTGTCCGCTCGAAGGGCCATACCTGGTCGCGGGGCAATCCGCGGTTAATCGCGTTCCACTCGCGTCCGCGGCTCTCCGACCGCAGAGCTCCACTGCGGTCGGAGAGGGCATACATGTGTCCCCCAGCGCCTCTGGCGATGTGGGTGAGTCTGTACTCCTGTGCAGTTTGATCATCAGCAGCGGCTGTGGCTGCCGAGATTAGAATAAGATATACAAATGCCAGACACATTGCTGGGCTGCGGTGATACTTCAGTTTACTCAATTAAGCTACCTCTCACTGGTACTCCCCTATGGCCGGTTACAGCACTGGAGCAATCATTCTAAAGATCGAATTTCTCAGACGCCGGAAGATCGAAAGCTCCCGAATATCTTCAAAGGCGACCTGCCTACATTCTGCAACATCCGCATTGAATTGTGCAATAAGATCGGCGGTAATTTTTGAATCATAAAAAAATGCATTCACCTCGTAGTCGAGATGAAAGCTGCGAGTGTCCAGGTTGCAGCTGCCGACGGTGGATATCATCGTGTCCACTATCAACACCTTCGCATGCAAAAAGCCCTGTTCATACAGATATATGTGTACCCCCGCCTTCAGCAGGTCTTCGAAATAGGTATGCGCCACCCAGAAGGGTATCCGTTTATCCGGGCAGCCGGTCATCATCAAATTCACCTCTACTCCGCTGAGGGCTGCGGTTTCGAGGGCATTCATCAGCGGCTGGTCGGGTATAAAATAGGGGCTCTGGATACTTATGCGGTTGTTGGCGTTGCTGATGAGATGCAGAAACAGCTTCTTGATAGAGTTCCAATCTGAGTCGGGGCCGCTGACCACGATCTGCATCGGCAGAAAACTGCCACGGGTAGCGGGGAGCGGGAAAAAGCGTGCATCCTGAATCACATCGCCGCCGCTGTTATACCAGTCGGAGAGAAACACTCCCTGCAGCAGCTGTACGCTTTCACCCTCGAGGCGCAGATGAGTGTCCCGCCAGCGACGGAAGTTGCGTCCGCCGTCCATATACTCCAATCCGATATTCATACCGCCGGTGTACCCGATCTGTCCGTCGATTACTACTATTTTACGGTGATTGCGGTAATTCAACAGCCGGCTGGAGAGGATATTCATCGGGTCGAGGAAATAACGCGCATCGATGGGCGACTCCTTCAGTTCCCGCTTGAATTTCCAGCTCAGTTTATTAAAACAACCGACTCCGTCGAACAAGAGCCTGACCTTAACCCCTTCCTGTGCCTTCCTCTCCAGGATCTCTTTTATACGACGGCCGAGTTCATCCGAGCGGTAGATAAAAAACTCCATATTGATGGTGTCCTGGGCGTTTTCCAGATCGTCGATGAGTTCATCAAAAAACTGGCCGCCCTCATAGTAGAACTGCACGCTGTTGTTCAGGGTAAGGATACTATTTCCGGACTGCAGCGCCAGACTGATGGTTTTTATCATATCGTTGTCGAGCTCGTAGTCTGTCCCTGTATTCTGCAGAAAGGTTTTCTGCTGCTCGAGTATCGGGCCGAGGTATGTTTTGAAGGTGCGTTCGGGCAGCTGCTTCATGATTTTCTTCTTCTTCCAGTTCACACCGCTCAGAAGGTACAACCCGGCTCCGAAATACGGCAGAAAGTAGATGGCCAGAATCCAAGCCACCGCTACCTCAGGAGGTTTGTTATCCAGCACGATCTGAACTGTCAGCACAATCACAAAGGCAAAGTAGAAAAAGAGTAAAAATGATCCGATATTGAGAAATGCTGTCATTCGTACCCGCCGACGCTGAGATTATTGAATATCCCAGGTGTCTCAAAAATCTTGAGTGATATTGTATAGCAGAGTTGATTTTTTTCCAAGCTTAAACCAGTATTGACGGTAATGAATCAATTATATCAGGTTGAGATTACCGATATGGCTTTCGGCGGCGAAGGGGTCGGCCGGATCGAAAACATGGTCTGTTTCATTCCTTTTACCGCCCCTGGCGACATAGTGCAAGTAGAGATTACCCAGCATAAAAAAAGGTTTTTGCGCGGTCGGGCGGCTGCATTGACAGTTCCTTCGCCGCTGCGGGTCGATCCGCCCTGCCCCTATTTCGGGGACTGCGGCGGCTGCCAGTGGCAGCACATCGATTATGCGCAGCAGCTCGAATCGAAAAGGAGCCATCTTCAACATCTTTTGCGCACCTCCGCCGGCATAGAGTATCCTGTTCCGGCCCCGCTGCCTTCGCCACAGATATACGAATACCGCCGTTCGGCCCGGCTGAAGGTGAATGCCGCCGGTGAAATCGGCTTTTTCAGAGAACAGAGCAATACAGTGGTGCCTATCGAGCGCTGTATGGTGATGGAACCGGTGTTGAATAAAGAAATACCGGCTATTAAGGCGGACATTGAGGCAAAGCTGACTGCCGCAGACGCTATGGCACCGCCGATACTGCCCCTCGAGGTGGAACTGGCCTCAGAGGGCGGAGAGGCGGCGGCACACGACTTCCTCTATCAGGGGGAACACTCAAAACAGGGCTTTTTACAGGCAAACCGCGGGGTAAACAGTCTGCTGCGGTCATTTATTCGTCAACATATCGATGCGCTGACCGAAGAAGGCGACACAGTTCTGGATCTCTTCTGCGGCGACGGAAACCTTTCACTGCCGATAGCCGCTTCGGGAGTACATGTACTCGGCTATGATATCTCAGCCCCTGCAATTAAAAAAGCGCAGCGGTCCGCCGCTGAGATGTATGCCGGAAATAAATCCGCCGGCAGATGTACCTATCGACGGGCGCCCTTCCAAAAGATAATGAGCACTATTGCTGAAAAAGCACCGGAAATCAGGGCCGCAATCTTCGACCCGCCCCGGCAGGGCCTGGCCGGAAAAGCGGGGACAATTGCCACTATGGGCTTCCCGGTGGTCCTGTATATCTCCTGCATTCCCGCAATACTGGCACGGGATTTACTGTTTTTTATCAAAGCCGGGTATGAAATCAGAGAAATTCAGCCGATGGATATGTTTCCCCATACCTACCACCTCGAGACTGCAGTGGCACTCACCCTGCCGCTTGATACGTAAGGAGCATTGAATGGAGTCAGAGCGAATCAGACAGGCCAAAAAGGAGCTGCGACGTAGAATCCGACGCCGCCTCGAGGAGTTTTCGTTTGAAGAACAGCAGCGTGAATCCCAGGCAGTGAATGCCGCCTTTGTTCGCCGGCCGGAATGGAGTGAGAGCCGGGATGTACTGCTGTTCCTCTCTATGTCCGGTGAAATCGACACCCGCGGCCTGCTGCAGGCTGCGATTGACACCGGGAAGCGGGTTTGGGCCCCGCGGATGCACGGTCGAGAAATGGAGTTTCATCTTATATGGGACGGAGATCGCAGTGGTACTTCGGAGGAGCCGGGCTCTCGGGGCGATCAGTCGGCGGCCGGGCCGGCCCGCGTACCGCCGCTCTCATATCTGGACCTCACATACAATCCATACGGTATATGGGAGCCGCATAATTCGGCCCCGGTGTTTGGGCAAGCGGCGGAAGCGGGTCCGAGCGGGCCTTGTATTATGGCAGCCCCCGGGCTGGCTTTCGACCGCAGCGGAGGGCGGCTCGGCCGCGGGAAGGCGTACTACGACAAGTGGCTGAGCCGCCACGAATACCTGCTTGAAACCGTTCGCTTAGTACCGATTGGCATCGGTTTTTCCATTCAGATAGTGGATGAAGTGCCCTGTGGTGCAAACGATAAAAAGCTCCCCCAACTAATAGTCGGGGGAGATCATACTTACTGCGGCCCGGCCGCATAAGTCTTCGTTACACTCTATTCCTTTGCCAGACGCGTGTTGATCTGAGCGGCAGCCTTACGCCCCTGCCCCATGGCCAGAATGACGGTCGCCGCTCCGAGCACGATGTCTCCACCGGCGTACACCCGGTCGATCGAGGTTTCCAGGTCCTCGTTCACCACAATATTGCCCCACTTGTTAGTTTCCAGGTTATCAGTGGTATGCTCGAGCAGCGGGTTGGAGTCGTTTCCGATTGATACAATCACTGTATCCACATCGAGGATGCTCTCGCTGCCTTCGATCGGTACCGGCCGGCGGCGACCCGAATCGTCGGGTTCGCCGAGTTCATAGCTCAGCAGCTCCAGACCCTTTACCCGGCCGTTCTCATTGCCGAGGATCCGCTTGGGATTGTGCAGCAGCATGAACTCGATGCCCTCTTCCTTGGCGTGATGCACCTCTTCCACCCGGGCCGGCATCTCCTTCTCGGTCCGGCGGTAGACTATATACACCTTCTCGGCTCCGAGCCGCACAGCAGTACGCGCGGCATCCATGGCCACGTTCCCGCCGCCGAGCACGGCCACCCGCTTGGAGTGATAGATAGGGGTATCGGCATGCTCTTCATCATAGGCCTTCATCATATTAGAGCGGGTCAGATATTCGTTGGCGCTGAATACGCCGACCAGGTTTTCACCCTCGATATTCATAAACTTGGGTAGACCGGCGCCACTGCCGATGAAGATGGCGTCATAGCCGTCTTTTTCGACTAAATCGGTGAGTTTGCGGGTGCGTCCGACCAGGAAATTGGTTTTTAGCTCCACACCCATAGCAGTAAGGGTATCAAACTCCTCCTGCACAATCGCTTTGGGAAGCCGAAACTCGGGGATCCCGTAAATCATTACTCCGCCGGGCTTATGAAAGGCTTCGAAAATGGTTACCTGATGACCGGCTTTGCGCAAATCGGCGGCCGCCGTAATTCCGGCCGGTCCCGATCCGATAACCGCAACCTTCTTGCCGGTTTCGGGGGCAATTTCCGGGATCGACTTTTTTCCGCTCTCCCGCTCGAGATCGGCCACATAGCGTTCGATTCTACCGATG
>CAZAMY010000055.1:3666-9771 GCA_964485995.1 uncultured Sediminispirochaeta sp. | reverse complement strand
TTGAAATCGGTATTACCCGGTCAACCCCCGGCAGCAGCTCGACCTCGCGTACATCCATCTGTACGCGGCCGACTGCACCGAGTACCGTATCCTGCTCGCCGACAATCTCGCGAACTTTGTAGCCGTGCTTTTCTAAAAAACGGCGAGTTTCCTCTTTATCCTGCGGGCTGATTCCCTGCTTCAGAACGATTATCATGCAGTAACGCTATTTAGTTAACTTACTCCTGTCAACTACATGTGCCGGGTTTTTCACGCTTTTTCCCAGCTTCGCCTCAAGAGATGCTATCTTGAGCTTCGATTCAAAATCGCGCTGCAACTGTTCCCGATAACTCAATATCTTGTTGATGTACTCTAGTGTCACCAGCGGAGCCCCGCGCTCGGTTACCCTGCGGGGACCGGCATTGTACATTGCCAGGGCAGTAATTTGGTTCTCGCCGCGCTCGAGGCAGTATTTGAGATACGCTACTCCATGCTCAATATTGATTTCAGGATCAAAAAACTGCTCTTCGTGGAGTTTGGGAAAAGAGCGATTGTTCAGCTGGAAGACCCCCCGATCGATTGAACTATGATTGTAATTCACCGCGTATGGATCGAAGCGGCTCTCCGTCCATGCCAGAGCGAAAGTAAGACTGGCTGGTAGCCCCTGACGTTCTGATTCACGCAAAATTAACTCTGCAATATGCTCGGACCCGGTCTGATTGCTAAAAAACTCCAATACCAAGGTGCGGTAACGGGGATCAGTATACACCTCATCGAGGCCGAGCACGGTTGACCGAGCTAAATCTTCAACCTCGAGGAACTGGTCTGAAGATGTCTCTGCTATGCTGCCGGACTGCTCGTTAAGTCGCTGAAAGTTACTAGTAGAATCAGATGAACAGGCGATAAAAAGTAAAAACGCAGCACTTAGTGCAACAAAAAATCTGACGCGTCGTATAATACGTCCCTCCTCTAGCAATTCAATATCAAATGCTGTTTACACCACGAATATAAGAAAAAATCAAGTTAGAAGGTAGTCAAAAATGCGAATTTTAACCAATATAGTGAATGAAACTATGAAAGCAGAACTTGGATTAGGGTGCTGGGCATTCGGGGATACATACTGGTCAGTTGAAGAATCGAATCAATGGCGACGAGATGCTATCCGCGCAATTCATGCGGCCCTTCACGCCGGCATTCGCCACTTCGATACTGCTCAAGGCTACGGCGGCGGTATTTCGGAACAAATCACGGGACAACAGCTGCACAAGATCCGCGCTTCGGTCAGTATCGCCAGTAAAACCTTCAACCGCCCCGCCGACACTGTAGTAAAGGGCATCGAAAAGAGCCTGCGGCGCCTCTGCACCGACTATATAGACATCTTTTACATCCACTGGCCGAAACCCGGACGGGATATGCGGCCCCTGATCGAAGCTTTGGAAAACACACGTGAAAGAGGGCTTATCAGGGCTGTCGGTGTCAGCAATTTTTCTGCTGAACAGATCGCGCCGCTGCTCTCTGCCGGCCGTATTGATTACTGCCAGTTTGGCTATTCGCTGCTCTGGCGTCAGCCGGAGCTGAATCAGGTTCCATTCTGCCGTAGACACGGAATTCGGATGGTAACCTACAGTTCACTTGCCCAGGGCGTCCTGGCTCACTCGCCGGAGTGGATCGAATCACTTCCGGAAAACGACCCCCGCCGTACACTGCTCTTTCTTCAACCGCAGGTGTATCAACAGATCAAATCTGTCCTGTTAGAGCTGCAGCACATCGCCGGCAGACTGAATCTGACACCGGCCCAGCTATCCCTGGCCTGGAACTTGTCCAGAGAATGGAATCGCTACACCCTGTTCGGAGCCCGTACCCGCCGGCAGGTCGAAGAATGCAGCCGTGCTGCCGAAATCATGCTTCCAGAGGACACGCAGGCGCAGATGGACGCGCTTACCGCGCCTTTGCTACAATTGTGGCCGGCTACCGAAAATATCTTCGGACATGTCCCATGAGTTACACAGAGAAAGGATCCGCAGTGTACATCCCGGCTGGCGCGGCACAGACGGAAATAGAAATCAGAAAATCTCGCTTTATCGCCATTGCCCTGGCAACGGACTCGGCTGAAGATGCCCGGGAAGAGATCAAGGCGGCCTGGCAGGAACATCCGCAGGCCAGCCACATCGTGTATGCGTATCAAATCGGAAAGCGGGGCGATCTGTTCGGTTTGAGCGATGACGGAGAACCCCACGGTACCGCCGGACGGCCGGTTCTGGAGGTAATCAAGGGCAGCGGCATAACAAATCTGCTGATTATGGTGGTGCGCTATTTCGGCGGTACGAAACTGGGTACCGGCGGACTGGTAAAAGCTTATACCGAAGCATCGCAGAAGGTGCTGACACTCCTTCGTATCGAAGAGCTGATAGACAAGTACAGCTTTCAGCTGCAGGTGCCGTATTCACTGTACGAGCCGGTCCGCATGCTGCTGAGCGAACACCACGCCTCAATCGAGCACGAGGAATTTCTTACGGACGTGCAGCTTGCCGGAACTCTTCCGCAGTCCGAAGCCGATGCAGTGCAGGGCAAACTGCGGGAGTTGTCGGCGGGGAAACTCAGCGCCGAATTCAAAACTCTTCTGCTTTGAGAAAGTGATACGCCGGCTCCTCATAGGGAGGCGCCCTCTTGAGGGCCGCCGCAACCTCCGCTGCTTTTTCATCGGAACAGACCAGCTCGAGCCGGTACTCATCGACCTTTTCCAGCTGTTCCGATTGACCGAGAAAAGGATCGCTGCCGGCGCCGGGTTTGAACTGCCCCTGTCCTTTCACCTGCCAGGAGCAGCTGCTGTAGTTTCCGATGGCTCCGCCTCCGGCCTCGAACAGCGCCGTCTTCACCTGTTCAATGTGGGTCACCGGCACATATGTTACTACGACATACATTATTCTACCTCCGGAAGATTGACAAGAAAACGGCACCACCGTTCGTAAAACTCAGCCAGCGAGTCATTTCCCGGCGGTGCATCCCCGCTGATCGGCAGTACTAGACTGACCTGCAGATGGTCGAGCGGTTTCAGTGTTCCCATAAAATTCCACACTCCGGGCTTCGGGGGGGCTGCATATCTCTTAATCGGGGTCTGCCTTCCGAGCGAGGGGCCGTCCATAGAACAGGTATTTACCATACCGTCATTCTCCCACCACTTTTCCGGTTCCCCCTCAACTCCCTCCGGCAATTCAGTGAGCGCACCCATATACCGGGCCGAGGGGTGCAACAGCAAACTCATCCCGCGCATTGGAACATGATGGCCCCCGGGACCTTCCGGAACCGTCCGGCTGGTAGCCCATGAAAAGTAATAGACATCCGTATGGGTTGTAGTCTGCATATTCAGCTTCATCGCTCCCTGCGGAGAGAGATCGAAATAACTGAAATCTTCGGTATCCTGCCACAGGTCGCGGCTGATCGCCCGCATGAGGAACTGTTCAAAGCTTTCATGGTCCCTTTTGCGTTCCGCCCAGTGATGCAAATGCAGCTGAATGAGGGGATCCTCTTTCTGTAAACTGGATCGGGTCACCATCCTGGCAAACAGCCGCTCGAGGGTGCCAACATCTTCATAGCGCTGAGTAAGCGTGGTACCGTCGTGGGGAGTGGCGATAGTGGATATACTCGACACCCAGCGACGCCCTCCGGTAAACAGCTCGGACAGATCGGTGTCGCTTTCCTCGGCTCGGCGGGCTCTTCGGTGGCGGTCCGCCATCGCCTTTGTCGCGGCTGCCCGTGCTTGGCTGGCTGCACGAATTTCAGCTCGCGAGCCGTAGGCCAACAGCTCCGTCAACAGGCGTACCGTCTGCCCGCCCATGCTGTGCCCTATCAGGTGTACCCTCTGGATTCGTCCATTGTGCCCGGAAACAGAGCCCCATTCGGGAAATACCCCCGGATAGTATTCGCCATACCGGGCGTGACCAAACTTCCGCGAATGTGCAGCCCCGTAATCAACCCGACCGCCCTTGATGTAGGCATACAATTCACATGCACGGTCCCAATTCGAGGAGACCGGGCCGACACTGGCAGTATGCACCTGAAAACCCTGCTTTCTGAGGCGCTTTTCAAGGTTCACGGTTCCGCCCCAGTACGGAAACGAGAGTCCGGTATCAGACTCCGAGTCAAAGCCAAGGAATCCGTGCACCAGGATAATCGGGTCATCGAGTCTGGCGGTGTCCGTGCCGAGTTGATACACTGAAGGACCCGCTGCTGGAGGGGTGTCTCTAAAGGACGGATCTTCGGTGCTGGCACAGGCGGAAAGATACATGGTGAGGAGTAAAATGCTGAAAGAAACCGGTCTATAGTTCTTAATCATCACTTTATGGTACAATAATAGCAAATGAAAAGGAGTAGTTAGTATGAAGGAAAGAGTACTTGTAATCAATCCCGGATCTACATCAACAAAAATTGCCGTTTTTGAGGGTGAAGAAGAGAAACTCAATGAAACTATTCGGCACAATGCCGAAGAACTCGGAAAGTTTGAATCTATTACCGACCAGTATGATTTCCGCTCAGATATCATCCAGGAAAGCCTAAAGAAGAAGGGCATCCAACCCGACAGCTTCGATGCGGTAATCGGCCGAGGAGGCCTCCTGAAACCGATTCCCGGCGGTGTATGGGAGGTAAATGACCGCATGATTGAAGACCTGCGCAAGGGGGTGAGCGGACAGCATGCCAGCAACCTTGGCGGTTTGATCGCCCATGAAATAGCTCAGGCCTCCGGAGCCCCCAGTCTGATTGCAGACCCGGTTGTGGTGGATGAATTGCAGGACCTCGCCCGGATATCCGGACATCCAGAGCTGCCCCGGATCTCGATTTTCCACGCCCTGAATCAGAAAGCGGTTGCCCGCCGTGCAGTGAAGGAGATCGGCACGCAGTATGAAAAGTCGAATCTGATAGTAGCCCACATGGGCGGCGGTATATCGGTCGGTGCACATCAGAACGGAAAGGTTATAGACGTGAACAACGCCTTGAACGGTGAAGGTCCTTTCTCTCCCGAACGTTCCGGAACCCTCCCGGCCGGACAGCTGGTGGAGCTCTGTTTTTCAGGAAAATATGAACAGAAAGCGATTATGAAGATGCTCAAGGGGAAGGGCGGTTTCATGGCATATCTTGGAACTGCCGACGGGCGCGAGGTGGACGAACGCGGTCAGAAGGGTGATAAAGAAGCCGACCTCATTTTCCACGCGATGGCTTATCAGGTTGCCAAAGAGATCGGGTCGCTGGCCACTGTATTCTCCGGCCGTCTGGACGGCATTATTCTCACCGGCGGATTAGCCTACAACGAGCGCCTCACTTCACTTATAAAAGAGCGTGTCGATTTCATCGGACGTGTGTTTATATATCCAGGTGAGGGAGAGATAGAAGCCCTGCGAGATGCCGCACTCCGCATTATCCGCGGCGAAACCTCAGCCCAATCTTACACATGAAAGAACCCCACATAATATTGATATGACGCAGTAAATGTCTTATCCTACTTATGTGGGGGTTTGGCAACATGTTAGTAGAAGCTGAAATATGGACTGTCGCACGCACTGATCAGGGTAACGCGGTTCTGGTTCGTCCGCTCGGAGCCGAACTCGCAGTACCCATATTCATAGGGCAACTGGAGACACAGTCAATTCTGATAGGTATGGGCAACGTACCGATGCCGCGCCCGCTTACTCACGATCTGTTTCTCTCTCTCCTCAAAGAGTTGGAAGTCACGCTCGATCGGATCGAAATTACTTCCTTAAAAGAGGGAACCTTTTTTGCCAAACTCATGCTATCAAAAAATGATTCGACCCTTTCAATCGATGCACGACCGTCGGATGCGATGGGCATTGCTGTTCGTCATAAATGCCCGATTTACATAGAAGAATCGGTAGTTGATGAGGCTGGAATTCCGCTCAGCTCTATCAGTGAACAACCGATAGAGGCAGAGATCGATCCCTTGAAAAAGGAAAAAGAGGATCTTCAAAAGCAGCTGGATCAGGCCGTATCGGAAGAGAATTATGAGGAGGCTGCCCGCATCCGCGATAAAATGAACGAACTCGAAGATAAAAGTTGATAACCCTTGAGTAGGCGTTGTCTCTGAGGAGCACCCATGCAGAAACTAACGCAACAAAT
>CAZAMY010000055.1:0-3566 GCA_964485995.1 uncultured Sediminispirochaeta sp. | reverse complement strand
TTCCATATTTCCCGCTTTGCCCGGGATTATTACAGCTTTGAAGGCCCGCTCTTTTCAAAAGAGGGCCATGTAGTCAGTACCGACCTGAAGGCCGCACAAGAGTTAGTACGGGGAATCAATAAAAAACGGGATGTCGCCCGCTACCCGAAGCTGCGCGCTTCAGCCGCCGAAGTGTACGCCCTGGCACTGCTGCACGAAATTGCCCACCACGTGGTGCACCTGTACATTGAGAAAAACGGGGCGGCTATATGTAGCGAGCTGCGCGACCATCTAAGGGAAGAATACGGCCAGGAAGAGTTCAAAAATACTCTGACCGCCATGATTCGCCACTATCCGCCTGAACCGGTCTATCAGGGCCGGGAGTCGGCGGAAGAGTATCTGCAGCACACCGAATCCGGCCGAGCCAATTCGGACGTATACATCGAGGAGATGATGCTGCTGTGGATAAGCAATCAGAACCCGGCTCTCAAGCTGTATCATGAACTGATAGACGACACGGCACTCGCCTCTGAAACAAAATATCAAGAACTGGTCAAATCTACTTATCTCTACTTCGAAAAACTCCCCGGAGTGGGAAACTCCTCACTTAATCTCATCGACTTTCTGCAGGTTCCAGCCCATGAGGCGCCGCACAGCATACTGGCGCAGCTGGATTATGTAGTACGGCACTGGAAAGAGTATTTGGGCCCGTATGCAGACAAACTGCTGAGAAGCATTGACTATCTGAAGGAAGAGCAGCGTCCCGCCTTTCCGCCGGGCCCGGGACCTACCCGAACTCCCGACTATAGCAGTCTGCAGTTCGATTATGAGGCCTTCAGCCAGGACACCCACTGGATGCCCAGAGTAGTACTGATTGCAAAGAGCACCCTGGTGTGGCTCGATCAACTCACCCGAGCCTACGGACGAACAATCCACAGACTCGATCAGATTCCGGATGAAGAGCTGAACCGACTGGCGGATATGGGTTTTAACGCCCTCTGGCTGATAGGTTTGTGGGAGCGCAGCAATGCTTCTAAGACGATAAAGCGGTCCTGCGGAAACCCGGAAGCTGAAGCCTCCGCCTATTCATTAAAGCGTTACGAGATTGCCGATGAGCTGGGCGGCTGGGAAGCTCTGCATACTCTGGCCGAGCGCTGTAACCACCGCGGTATTCGCCTGGCCAGCGACATGGTACCCAACCACACCGGCATCGACGGCGACTGGGTGTATGACCATCCGGATTGGTTCCTGCAGCTGCCGGAGCCGCCCTATCCCTCCTACACCTACAACAGCCAGAATCTCTCCGACCATACGGATATAGGGATTTATCTGGAAGATCACTACTATGACCGCACCGACGCTGCCCTTACCTTCAAGTGGCACCATTTTCCGTCACAGCAGACCCGTTACATCTACCACGGGAATGACGGCACCTCTATGCCCTGGAACGATACCGCCCAGCTGGATTTCCTGAATCCCGATACCCGGGAGGCTCTAATTCAGACCATTCTGCATGTGGCCCGCAACTTTTCGATCATCCGCTTCGACGCGGCCATGACCATGGCGCGCAAGCATATCCACCGTCTCTGGTACCCGGCCCCCGGCAGCGGCGGCGACATTCCCGGACGCTCCCTGCACGGAATGAGTCAGGAAGAGTTCTACCGCAGAATGCCCCAGGAATTCTGGAGAGAAGTAGTCGACCGCGTGGCGGAGGAAGCACCGGATACCTTGCTGCTGGCCGAGGCTTTTTGGATGATGGAAGGCTACTTTGTCCGGACCCTCGGCATGCACCGTGTGTATAACAGTGCCTTTATGAACATGCTGAAGAACGAGGAAAACGAGAAATACAAAAATACCATCAAGAGCACCATCAGCTTCGAACCGGAAATCCTCAAACGCTTTGTCAACTTTATGAATAATCCCGATGAGGATACGGCGGTAGCTCAGTTCGGCGAAGGTGATAAGTACTTCGGCGTATGCACCCTGATGGTTACCATGCCGGGACTCCCGATGTTCGGCCACGGACAGATTGAGGGCTTTCACGAGAAATACGGCATGGAATACCGACGGGCATACTGGAATGAAATCCCAAATTGGGATCTGGTAAACTACCATTACCATGCCATTTTCCCGCTCATGAAGCGCCGGTACCTTTTCGCCAATTCCGAAAACTTCCGTCTCTTCGATCTGTACCGGGACAACGGCGAGCTGGATCAGAATGTATTTGCGTACAGCAACCGCTTTGGCCAGGAGGCGGCGCTGGTGCTGTATAACAATGCATTCAATTCGACAGCCGGCCGAATCATCACCTCTTCACCCTTTGCAGTGAAGGGCAATGACGGCAACCGCACAGCTATCCAGAACTCCCTGGCCGATAGTCTGCAGATAAGCAACGCTCCTGATCACTTCACAATTTTCCGCGAACAACGCTCTAACTTGTGGTTTATTCGCGAGAACAGCGCCCTGCACAGTCAGGGGATGTTCGTCCAGCTGCACGGTTATGAAAGTCAGGTATACCTAGATTTCTACCAGGTTCAGGATACCGACGGACTCTACAGAAAACTCTATGAAAGTCTGAACGGGCGCGGAACTTATGACATCGAACTGAGGAAAAAGGAACTCTTCCTGCAGCCGGTGCACCATGCCTTCAAGCGTTTTCTGCAGTCACCCCTCATTACTCCGGTCCGCCAAGCCCTGTATCAGGGGAATGGGCTGCAGAAGATTTCTTTTGAAGATTACTGGTCTTACTACGACGATTTCCTGGATGAGTGTCTGCGGCTCGGATACGGAAACAGCCAGCAAAAGGCAGGCGCCTTGGCGCATTTTCAGAAAAACCTGGATGCCCTCGGAACCCTCTCGTCCCTTAGTCAACCAACCAGACGTCCGCACTCCGCCAATCGTGCCGGCTACTACCATCGTGGACTCTCAATGATGCCGGAAACAGCCCTGGTTGTACTGGCCTGGACGCTGCTCACCCCCCTGGAGGAGTTCATCAAGGGAGACACCGGCTATCGGAATGCCGTCGAGTGCGCTGCCGACCTCCTGCTTCCGCAGCAGTTTGCCAAACCGCTCCGCGAGGCGGAAATTGCCGACGAAGCGCTGCCGCGCATTTACAACCTCATCTTAGCCGCGGTAGAGCAGCATAAGTGGCTCGACCTCATCGATGGAGAAACTGCCGAATCGAAGCAAGCGACTGCTACAAAAACGGCCCCAGGCAGCAGAGACAGCTCGACGAGACCCTCTGCGGATCAGCTTCTGGAACAACTCATCCGCAAACCGTTTACGGCAGCCTTTCTCGAACTGCATCACGACAACAGTGCCGAATGGTACCAGGGCGAATCGATGCAGCAGCTCTTCTGGTGGTTGAACACGATAGGACTCCTGGACCAGATAGAAGCCGGCCAGAGTGTAATGCGCACAGACGGTGTGTTTCAGTATATAGATAAATGGATAAAAGCTGAGGAATCGGCTGAATACCGTGTAGAGCTGCTGTTGCTTCAGAGCAGCGAAATCAAATAGCTTAGGCCTCGTACAGCAATTCTCATTTTGAAGTGTTGATGTCAACACTTCAAAATGAGAATGCCTCC
>CAZAMY010000054.1:4498-9788 GCA_964485995.1 uncultured Sediminispirochaeta sp. | reverse complement strand
AGTTTTTATAACCATATCTCTCAGCGGTAGGACCCTTCGAGAGGTTTTACAAATTAAGTGCAGCGTCCTACACATCAGTTTAGAGTACTGTTTTGTCCCAGACGCTCGGAAATCCTGGCAGCCGCATCTTTCAACGGCAGTCGCAGACTGCCCAGACGCTCTTCGGTCAGACGCATCGACGGCCCAGATATTGAAATAGTTGCAACCACCTGTCCGCGGTAGTTGAATATGGGAGCAGCCATACTGTTCAGATCGTCACTGAACTCTTTGATTTCATACGCCACTCCCCGTCTCCCGGAAGTTTCAATTTCTTCAAGAAACTTTTCGCGATCGGTGATTGTGGCAGTTGATCTCGGCTGCATCGGAAGTTCGGCAACAAACTCCTCGCGCCGTTCTCTCGGAAACCCCGAAAGTAGTAATTTTCCAGATGCACATGTGTGAACTGGATAGGTATAGGTTACATCCGGGTTGAGTGTGAGGTGGTGAGAGCTCTTGACCTCGTCAATCGCAATTACCATGTTCTCAACCAGTACATTCAAATAGATATTCTCTTCGGCTACTTTCATTAGCTCGATCATTACCGGCTTGGCGACATCCCGCAGGTTTCGGCTGAGCGGCACGGTGCTGCCGAGCTTGAAGAGCTTGAAAGTGAGTCCGTATCCGTCCCCCACCTTTTCTATGTAGCCCACCTCGAGGAAGGTTGCCAGCAGCCGGTGTACGTTGGCCCGGCTGAATCCAAGCGCTTTTACGATTTCAGTTGGAGTTACCGGCTGGTTGTTACCGATGTACTCCAGCATCTGAAATGCCTTGAGAACTGTGGTTGCCAGCACATAGCCTTTCTTTTCGCTATTTGAACGCTTGTTAATATTCTGTAACACAACTCTATTGTGGGGGAGGATTCTGCTTTTGTCAACATTTTTTTGCCCAGCTGTTTTATGCTTCTCCCTGCCATCCAAACCTGCTGTTCGAAGATTGGTGCTACTAATAAACCTAATAACAGTTTATTCAAGACATTAAAAACAAATATGAGTGGGAAGAGCAACTAAAACAAAGGAGTCAAAGGCATATTCATGTAAAAGAAAAAATTACAGGATATTCAGCACCAAGCTTCGAAAGACTGGGCTGAGATTTCGTTGACGGTCTGCAGGAGTCTCGGGATCACCTCGTGCTGCCGGTTTTCGTTGAACCGATGGGCCGGACCGGAGATGCTGATGGCTGAACAGACCTGCCCCCGGCTGTCACACACCGGGGCGGCCACACAATTCAGCTCAAGACTCAACTCCTGCCGGTCCATAGCAAAGCCCGCATCCCGTACACGCTGCAGCTCCTGTCGGAAGTCATCGGCGTTGGTGATAGTGTTCGGAGTAGTGGGAGTAAAAACCAGCCGGGAGATCAGGCGCTCCCGCTGTTCGGTCTCGAGAAAAGCCGCCAACACCTTTCCGAGAGAGGTGTTGTGGAGCGAATCGGTACTGCCGATCGAAGTATCCAGCTTGAGATAGTTCACCGGCTCGACCTTATCTATATACAGAACTTCATCCTGATAAAGAACCCCGTTGTTGACCGTCTCTCCAATCGCCTGGGAAAGACGCAGCATAGGCGGCCGAGCAGCATCAATCAGGTGTTTCCGGTGGGGGACAGTATTCCCCAACTCAAACAACTTAAAGGTAAGGTTGTAGGTTCCATGAGAGGTGTGTTCTACAAGCTCCAGCTCTTCCAGTGTGGCCAGCATCCGGTGTGCATTGGAACGACTGAGATTCAGTTCCTTGGCAACTCCGTTCGGGGTCACCTCGCCGTGGCGGCTAATGCATTCAATAATATGACTGGCCGTCACTACAGTAGAGAGGACCTTAGAGTCAGACCTTGTGTGTCCCATATGCCAAAACTATACCTCTGCTAAAGGCTCGCGTCAACATCAGCAACCATAATACAGCAATTCAAGCTGACCTGTCGGAGCCCAGGCACATAACACTATTCCAGACGGATAGTTCCCTCGGAGGTCGCGGCTAAAAGGACCCTCTGGCGTGTAATGGGGTTCCCGTGCAGCAAAACAAAAGATTCGGGGTTCTCCTCGAGTAGGGAACGGTCAAAGAATAGAGTCAGGCGGCCTGCAGAATCGGTTGATCCGCTTACAAGCGAAGCGTATCTACGGCCGCGCTTCATAGTTATATGTACTGGATAATTCGACCTTTCAGCCTTGATATCGAACACCACTGAGTTTTGTGCTATCTCGGATGTACTCACCGTTCCCTTCGACAGCGGCGGCAGTGAAGTCACTGCTACCACGCCTTCCCGCTGCAAAACAACAGTAGAAAAATCTGTATCCGGGATGGCTGCAATGCTGCCTTCGGGGTTGATATCCGGCCCCTGATACGTTCGGCCGGAGGAGAGTTCAATAAACTTGAGGCTGTAATCCGCAGAGGAAGGCGGAATTATCGAGACGTAGGGAGTATTGGGATCCAGATATCGGGGCAGGCTACCGATCCGATATGTCTCGCCCTCTCGCAGTTCATCCGCATTCAGCTCGAACTTTCTGGCAACTGGTGTGTTGCGGGTGCTTACCACTGCATCGATCGAATCCGAAAGTAGTCTAACCACTCCCCTTGAATCGGCATTTACCTTTTCCAGCATCCAGCGTGAATCCGGCGATTTATGCCAGGAAAACAGCTGCCGGGCTCCGTCCAGGTCGATGTGAATCATTTTTTCGTCCGCATCGAGTCTTATCTCCTCAGATACCAGCTGTTTTTCGTCTAACTGGATCCGTTGTTCATACCAGCCACCCTGGCTGTCGCGATAGAAAATTGTATGAGTTTCATCCGCAGGAACAGCAAACTGCCCGTTACTCAGTATTCGTATTCCGCGTGCACTGCCGTCACTCTTGCGCAGATACACCCACTCATTACTGCGAAAACTGTCACGGACGATACTGCCGTCGGAACGGTATATTACACCGGTAAATACTGCTGAGTGCCTCGAATCGGTAGTGTCACGCTGGAAGAAGTTGTTGGTGCCAGCCGGCGCCGACAGGATATCGATGATATTGCGCTTATCCTGCTGCGGACCCTGCTGCAGACCTACTCTTTCGCGCGGATAATTAACTATATGAAAAGGATCTACAAAATGAACGGTAGCCTGTGGGTCGTAGCTCACCCAGCCGGCATCGGCGTAAAAAACCTCTACATGGGCATGATACCCGCCGCCGCCCTCCTGTCCGTAGCCCCACATATGACCGGGCGGGATATACGAATCGACAACTTTTACCGGTATCCCGACCACCCGCAACAGGAGGGCGGCAACATTCGCATACCCTTCACAGTAAGCCTGGCCGGTGCGCAGTACATCAGCCGGGTTGCTCGAAGATCTCAGTGTATACGAGACGTTCTTGCGTATATACCGCATAACCGCCTCGACTGCCTGGTGCTGGCTCGCAGCTCCTTCGGTAACAGAACGGGCTGTACGCTCGAGAAGGTCGATTTCAGAATCGGTCATCGGGGTCTTCTCAACGAACTCACGCTTCACGATCTGCCCGTTGCCGCGGGTTATTTCTATACCTTTGCGGCTTGTCGAATAATCCAAATGCTCTTCAAATTTCGGCTCATTATAACGCTCCCCGGTCGGAAAAGGGATGTCAGTATCCAGTCTGCCGAGTTTGGCTGTTGTCCGCACTGTAATATAACCGGAACCCCGCTCAACTACCGTTTGGGAGTTGGAATTGTTTTCATACTCGTAAAAATCATCCAAAAGCTCCTGGTTCCTGCTTTTCAGAGTGAACTCAAAGCGCATCTCTCCATCGACAATTTTTGTATCGCTAAACCCGATAACGGGAATCAGAACAAAAACTAATATAATTAATCTGTATAATTTCATATTCACCTCAATACAGCCATTCTCATTTTGAATTATCCGTTCTATCCAAAATGAGAATGGCATCTACATTGTTGACCAAAGTTAGTTGTGCTAAACAATTTGAGCATTTTTAGTTTGAAATAAATTTCAAACTAAAAATCGCTGACCTCAATAGACCTGTGCAGTAAAAGATAATAAAATACATCCCAGAATCAAAATCGAAATCGAAATAAGGGTTGGACATGAAAAGAACACAGCCATCCGTCAACACACTCTATTTTTCAGTTGGCGGGTCTGAGTATCCTATATACATACAGCATAACCGCCGCCAAAAACATATTCGCCTGCGAATCAACTCGGACGGCCAGATCACGGTTTCGGCTCCAGCCGGGACCTCACGGGCTAAAATCCAAAGCATTTTACGACATAAAGAGGGCTGGCTCGCATCTAAGATTCTGGAAACTACCCGGGCTCTCGAACAGAATAATCCTGCTAAAATGATACATGTAGACGGTCTGCCGTACCGGGTCGACTTCCAGGTATCGGATCAAGTTACCTACCGTCTTGATATCGATTATGATCAACAGTGCATTCTTATCACGGGCCCTGAACAGAACCCTGCCCACATTACCAGTCTCTTGGAGAGGTGGCTGCGCCGTGAGGCCAAGCAGAGGCTGATCGCTCACGCACAGCTCGTTTCGAAAGAGGTAGGTATTGGGTATAAAAAACTCTTTCTTCGTAATCAGAAAACCAGATGGGGCAGCAGTTCAACCCTCGGTAATATATCCTTGAACTGGAGAACGGTCATGCTTCCCACACCGGTTCAAAGATACCTTATCATCCATGAGCTGGTTCATCAGCGGCATATGAATCACTCCGCTCAATTCTGGCGAAAGGTGGTTCACTACTGCCCCGATTACAAGCAGCATGAATTTTGGTTGAAACAACACCGGTCTCTAATGGGGCTCTTCAGGGCGTTTCCGATCTCAGAGTAGAAGAGTGAGCCGGAGGATCCGCCAGAGCTGCAATAATACGGTTGCAGTGCCGGGTGTAATACGCATACTCCTCCGAATAGGACTGGTGAACCAGCGAATTCGGTTCATACCGCTCGTCGATCTGTACAATCTGTTCGGCAGCTTCGGTGAGACTGCGGCCTAAGCCCAGATGTGCAAAGGCAGCGATCGCTCCGCCGGTCAACTCCGCATCAATAATTCTCGGTACCTCAATAACTTTCCCAGTGATATCCGACTTCATCTGATTCCAGATCGAGTTTCTTCCCTGCCCGCCGGAAACCCGCAGGGTCCCAATTTCACAGCCTTCGGCTTCGATGGTTTCAATTAGGTCGCGAATACCAAAACCGATCGAATTCACCACCGCCCGCCCCATTTCTGCCGCTCCGTGATGGGCTTCGAGTCCCGTGAATACACCGCCGGAGAACTCCCATACT
>CAZAMY010000054.1:0-4488 GCA_964485995.1 uncultured Sediminispirochaeta sp. | reverse complement strand
CCCCTCTGTGGAGCGACGGAAAAAAATACGGCAGATCATGGTCAGGCTTCACCCCGGAAATTTCTTCCAGCATTTGATAGTAGCTGCGGTCCTTCTGATTCGAAAAGCTGCGGAACCATTCAAAAATCCGCCCGGTTGAAGAGAGAATGCCGGCTATATTGTACTTGCCCTCTATGGCATGGGGCAGACAGCGAATCCGCGGATGGCTTATCTTCCGGTCGCTGCAGCAGTTGATACCCTCAGACGTTCCCGTGCGATCGCAGGTTCTGCCGGCCCGGGTTACCGCCGTACCGAGCAGAGACATCAGAAAATCCGCCCCGGTCGAGACTACCGGAATACCAGCTGGAAGCCCGGTCGCCTCAGCTGCCTTCTGCCGGACTCGCCCCACGGGATTACCAGTTTTTATTAGAGCGGGAAACTTATCCGGCACAAAGCCGTAGGCCTCAATACCCGAGCTCTCCCAGATATACGGTGAAAACTCCGCCGAAGGGGTGAAGGCTGATTTTTCTCCCGTAAGCCGGTAGGCGACATACTCCGGGCATCCTAAAAAGAAGTCGGCCTTGTCATATACTCCTGGGGAGTGCTCTGCAATCCAGGCAACCTTCGATAGAAAGAAGGAGGGCTCTCCCTGCATGAATCTGTCACGCCGATTGATCCACAATGAAGCCTCACTCAGGGCTCTGCCCTGTTTATTCATCGGCACAATCGTAGGTCCATTACCGCTGACTGCCACCGCACTTATGCGCCCGGGGCGTGTAAAGGACCGCACTGCAGATACAAAGGCATCCCACCAGGATTCCACCGGCCAGGTTTCCAGCGGTCCATGCTCCTCAATATCAAACGGTTCCCGCACCCATTCCAACAGAGAGCCGCCGGAATCGATCAACCCGGCCTTGAGCGAGGATGTCCCGATATCAACGGCGCATACTACCGGCTGCTGAGCCTGATCACTATTCAATTGCGTGCCTCCCCCTATTCCCCCACATTGGAAGCTATCACTTCAACCATCGGAAGTCAATTAAAGCCTCTATCCATACTTGACATTCTGCGATGCCGCTCGTATGCTTAACTAAATAGTATTTTCTTCGAGGGAGGGACGTAGTCCCGACCGGCGGTTAGAGTCCGCAACCCCGTGAGAGCGGGTGGAAACGGTGAAATTCCGTTACCGACAGTGCAAGTCTGGAAGGGAGAAGGAGATGCAGATATTGTTATATCTTACCTTTAATCTCCCCGAAAGACCGACCTTAAACCCATTTTTTTTGGAGGATATGTATGTCCATACTTTCTTCACTAGGTCGGCGTGAATCAGGACAAAGTGTCACGAAGCTTATTGGTCTCGTGCTCATTTTGATGCTCATTTTCTTCGCCGTAAGCTGCGGTCAGCAGACCGCCGAACAAAGCAGTACCGAGGAGCAGGCTGACAGCACATCGGCGGCCGCCGATGTTCCGAATGAATACGACATTGCGGTTTTTATTCCGGGTGTTCTGGCCGGAAGCCCCACCTACCAGATGCTGGCAGACGGGGTGGAAAAAGCCGTAGAGGAATACGAGACCGCCACGATCAAAATAGTCGAAGGCGGGTTTAATCAGGCCGAATGGCAGGATAAAGTGACCGAGCTGGCAGCCACCGGTAAATATGAACTGATAGTGTCGAGCAATCCGGCACTTCCGGAAATCAGCCGCAGGGTCAGCGAATCCTTTCCGGATCAAAAATTCTTGTTGTTAGACGGGTATCTCGAAGGCGCAGATAAGATCTATACATTCCGCTACAACCAGTTCGAACAGGCATTTTTGTCG
This sequence comes from uncultured Sediminispirochaeta sp., assembly GCA_964485995.1. Taxonomy (GTDB): domain Bacteria; phylum Spirochaetota; class Spirochaetia; order DSM-16054; family Sediminispirochaetaceae; genus DSBN01. Next base: position 2,691 of record CAZAMY010000054.1, on the reverse strand, counting down.
GGTCATATGGCCGGGCTGGTCACCATCAGCACCATGGAAGGAGCCAACAGTGATCTGCAGGTAGGACTGATCGCCGGCCAGGAATACCCCGACATGAATCAGGCGATTTTGCCCGGATTTGAAAGGGGTGCTCAGTGGGTAAATGAGGATATCAGCGTAGATTTCCGGGTTGTAGGCAACTGGTACGATGCCACCAAAGCTGCTGAAATGGCAAGTTCGATGGTCAAAGGCGGCGTGGATGTGATTCTCACCATTGCCGGCGGAGCCAACCAGGGTGTGCTCAAAACTGCAAAGGACAATGGCACCTATGTACTCTGGTTCGACACGAACGGGTATGAGAAGGCCCCGGGAGTGGTAATCGGCAGTACAGCCCTGCGCCAGGAAAAAGCCGCATATCAGAAAACGAAACAGGCCATCGAAGGGCAGCTCGATTTCGGTTCTGCCGAGATAGTCGGAGTGGAAAACGGATGGGTAACCTTTTTGAACGAAGACCCGCTGTTCACCGCGCATGTACCCGAAGAACTCCAGACCCGACAGACTGAAATCCTCACAAAGATGCAATCCGGCGAACTCAGTTTTGAGATGCCGAAATAGGCATTTAATATGAAGGGCATCAGCTTAGTAGATATTACCAAGCATTTCCCAGAGAACGGAGTAACCGCCAACTCCCGGGTCGATTTAGATATCAACGCCGGCGAGATACACGCACTAGTGGGGGAAAACGGCTCGGGAAAATCGACACTGATGCATGTACTCAGCGGGTTGATCCGTTCCGATGCCGGAGCCGTTTTTTTAGATGGCGCCCGGCTGCGGATCAATTCACCGCAGGAAGCACTAAATCACGGCATCGGCATGGTGCATCAGCATGTCCAACTGGTACGGGAGTTTACAGTGCTTCAGAACATCATTCTGGGGCGCGAACCCCGCACCTGGTGGGGGCAGACCGACCAGCTCCGTGCTCGCCGTCAGGTTCAGGAACTCATGGATCTCTACAACCTGCAGATCGATCTGGACCGACCCGCCTTCGAACTGAGTATAGACGGCGAACAGAAAATCGCCCTCTTGTCACTGCTCTACGCCGGCGCCGCTTACCTCATTCTGGATGAGCCGACCACCCTTTTCGAAGAGGATGAATCTGATCTTCTGCACGCTGTGCTAGAAAAGCTGCGAAACGAGGGGAAAACACTTGTCCTTATTACCCATAAGCTGAAAGAAGCGCTGCACTACGCCGACCGGATAAGCGTAATGCGGGCCGGCCGCAGGGTTGCCACCGAATACTCCCGAGCACTCGACCAGGAAAAACTCTCCAGGCTGATGATCGGATCGGCTGCGGGGCATGAACCATTCCAGCCGGCACAGCCAGAAGCTTCTCAATCCCGGCCGACAAACCCGGTCCTGCAGTTGAACCAAATAGAGTTTCGTCACAAAGCCTCCGGTTCGGCGCTGCCGGAACTAAAGGGAGTGAGTTTCGAACTGTTCCCCGGCGAATCGCTGGCGGTGACGGGTATCCGGGAGAACGGGCTGGAGACGCTCGAACAGCTGCTGGCCGGCTTTACCGTACCAAGCTCGGGCAGTATCCTGTTCAAAGGCGAGTCGATCGCCGGTCTTTCTATCCGCGATCTACGCCGCAAGCGAATTGCCTACATCCCTACCGAACGGATGGTGCGGGGTGCCAGCCTGGATTCTTCGGTCGCCGAGAACATGATTCTGCTCAATTACCGCAGTTTCCACGGATGGGGGCGGCTGAAACAGGAAGAGATAGAGCATTTCACCGGAAATCTGAAGCAGCAGTTCAATATTAAGGCCTCACCTAAAGACCGACTCGCCGGATTGTCCGGCGGCAATATCCAGAAAGTCATTATCTCCAGAGAAATAGTAAACTCACCAGAGCTGCTAATCTTCTCCGAACCCTCCTGGGGGCTCGATTTTGCCGGCCGGAGTTTCGTCTTCCAGAAAATAGACGAGCTCAAATCCCGGGGGTCAGCGGTACTGGTAATAACCAGCGACATAGAGGAAGCGCTGGAATGTGCCGACCGCATCGCAGTTATGTACCGTGGACAGGTGAGCGGGATTGTACAAAGCGACCAGGCCGATAAAACCAGAATTGGACGCCTAATGCTGGGGGTAGAAACGCATGCATGATACCCGCCCGGCTGCCACCTTTGTCAGCATCGGGGTTGCGATTGCCGCGGCAATACTGGCAATGCTAATCGCCCTCCCCCTTCTCAGCGACTCTCCGGCACAGACCTTAGGGGCTTTTCTGATGGGTCCCTTCCGCAATCTGTTCTATATGGGCAATTTTCTCAACCGCATGGGTCTGTATCTCATCGCCGGACTCGCGATGGTTATCGCCTTCCAGGGAGGTATGTTCAACCTGGGCGGCGAAGGCCAGGTATACGCCGGAGCCCTTGCAGCCACGATGTTTCTATTGAGTGTCCCGAAGCTTATTGGTCTTTTCGGCATTCTCGCAGCAGTGTTGGTCGCGATGCTGAGCGGGGCACTGATAGCCGGGCTGTCCGGATTCTTAAAGATGAAATGGAACACCGACGAGCTGATCTCCTCCTTCCTGCTCTCTTCCTCGATAGTGTACACCATCGATTATCTGGTCTCCGGCCCGCTGCGCAATACCGACAGCTTTCTGCTTTCCACCCGTGAAATTGCGCCTCACTTCCGCCTGCCGCAGCTCATGCC
>CAZAMY010000053.1:0-9809 GCA_964485995.1 uncultured Sediminispirochaeta sp. | reverse complement strand
ACGCTTCACAGGCCTGCTCATTGCCAACTATAGTTCTCCCTATCATTACACCGGGAATGCAATCGCGCTATTTGAACAAATTCGCACCCTGTTTTCTTTTGCCCCCCAGGGCAGTACACACGCTAATACGCAAACCGCCCCTAAAGGCAGCAAAGCGAAAAGCCCGCGCGGCACTTCAGCCGGGTCAGCTGGGTCAGCTGGGGTAGCCGGGGCAGCCAAGAAAGGCTCACAAGGTTCAGGAGGAAAAAAATGACTCAATATCTCGATCTGTTTGCAAGTCGTCCGATTTGGATGTATATCAGTGTTCTGGCGCTGCTCTTGGCAGCGGCAATCAGTATCTTTCGGTACAAGTATATCCAGAGCAAAATCAAGCGCGAGGCCGCCGCCTGCGCCGAAATGCATCAATCCATGCAGAGTTCCTGTATTTTTTCTCTTCCGAGCAAAACGCTGGCTGCACATTTTCGACTGGTGAAGAAACTTTCCAAGCGTTACGGGATAAATCTTCCGGTCCTGATGCACCTCGACGACTATTGGATCGAGAAACTACACACCCGCCCGTCTCCCAAGCTGATGCGCAAGCTGTTGCAGTACTCTCCGGACAAAGCCCTGTTCCCCTGTTTTCAGACAGCCATCGAATCAAAAAAACGATTCGACATTCTCAAAGACTGGATCGATAAGAGCGGCGAGTTCATGGTGATGGGAACCATCGCCCAGTCCTGTGCCGGGCGTGAGTTCGACGGGAAAAAAGCCCTCCAACTCGTCGAAGCTTGGAAAGAGGAACTGTTTGAGATGACCGGCGACCAGCGCTGGACAACCCGCTGGTTTGCATTCCGCATACTTGTATTCGATGAATCGGAGCGGGCGGTAAAGGCAGTCTGGGCCGGGTTCAGCGACCCCGCCCGCCGGATTCGTGAAATGATTGCCCGCGACATGCACACCGCCGACGAAGGCCGGCTGTATGAAGAGCTGCAGCAGCTTCTGCTCAACGATCCGGTGTATGAAGTGCGGCTCACCGCGCGCCAAAGAATCGAGACGGATTTTCTCGACCGGTATGCCATTCCCTCTTCCCTCACCCACACACAGAAACTGCACATCACCGAACTGCTGAATCCCGGAATCCAACAGGACCGCGAATACGCCTTTTCTCTGCTCGACGGGAAAGATGATGAGCTCATGCTTGAGGCGGCCCGCGTGCTCAACCGCAGCGGATCCCTGCGCCGGCTGTTTCTGCAGGCCTTCCACGAAGACCACCCCAGCCTGAAGCGGACAGAACACCTGCTGACCAATGCAGCCCGGGTACACTGCTCCGAATTCCTGTCGATACTCGAGGAAACCAGCAACCCCGGCACTCTGCAGGTAGCAGCGCAGCTTCTGCGCTCCTACGGCGACCGGACCCACATAAACACCCTGCTGCACCGCATCCGCGAATTCGGCGAAGAACAGAAACAGCGTGAGCCGCTGCGCACAATTTACCTGGCCTCAATAGAAACCGCCTGCCTGCGGGGCGACGATAGCTCGCTGGCCCTGCTGCGGGACGAGCTTTCGAGCCGCCGTAACGACACGCAGCTGCACGCTCACATTCTGCCCATGCTGCCGGCGGATCACGCACATGTGTACATCAACACTCTGTTCGCCTTTTTGCATGACAGCGACTACCCGCAGAAAGAGACCCTCCGGAATACACTCAGCCGGCTCAATCCCGAACTCACACTGCCGACTCTTTTCTCGCTTATCAAAGCCCACACTACTGAGGTTGCCCCCTCAATCCAGGAACAGGCTCTGCGGGTACTCTGCGAAATCGGGATACCCTATACACTGCAGCACGTGCTCGAGCATCTGCCGCTGATGGAAATCGAGCAGGCCTCCCGCTATGCCGGCCTGCTGGCCGAGCATTTCGGCAAGACCTTTCAGGAGAGAACCGCTGAGCTGCTGAAAACTAACGACGCCCTTCTCCGGTCCCGGCTCATCTCCGCCCTGCCGCCGCAGTATCACCCGGCCTTCAAAACGCAGTTAATCGCCGCCGTTCAGGACGCCGATCCCGAGGTCAGGGCAGCCTGCGCATGGACCCTGGTCAGCTCAGGCAGCGATGAAGACCGCCGCCAGTGCCTGCCCCTCCTCCACGATCCGGTAGAAGCGGTACGAACCAGCACCGCCCGCGCCTTTGCAATACATGCCGGCCCGGCATTCTTCGAGGAGCTCAAACAGGTTCTCGACAGCAAAAACGAAATGGTACCGGTGCAAACCACCGTCATAGAAGGTTTGGTGGAAAGCCCCTTTGAGGAATCGGTTGATCTGTTAGTAGGTCAGGTGCAGAAAAGCGGCGATCTGCAAGGGGCGGCTCTCAACGCCCTGCGAAAAAAGCAGGGGCACAAGATGATTACTCGCCTGCTCGAACACATCCAAAAGGCCGAAGCCGAATCCCGCAGCCAGCTGATAGGCGCCGTGCGCAGTATGGGCGACTCAGCCGAGAGTGTGCTGGAAACCTATCTTTTCGAATCGGCCCATCCGCTGCGCTCCATCGCAGTGCAGGTACTCGAGGCCATCGGCTCCATAGACGCCCAAATCCGCCATCTGACCAACCGCGACCCGTCGGTTCGCCGCGAAGCCGCCGCCTTCCTCTTCAACGCCGGAACCCTCAACGCCTATCGCGGCCTGGTTCAAGCCGCCCGCGACCCCGACGAAGAAGTCCGCGCCTTCGTCATCCGCGCTCTGGATGCGCTCGACTCCGACCGCGGCCGCACAATCCTCGAGCAGCTCAAAAACGATCCCCAAAAGAAAATCAGAACCTACACCAATTGGGCCCTTGAACGCCACCGGGCCCGCCGCCTGTAGAAAAATAATTGACATGAACCGGTGATCGCGTAAACTGGAAGAGAATGGCAAAAGGTATGAATTTTCATTTTTCTTATAAAAGTTTTGTTTTATTTCCGGCGCTTGTGCTCGTGCTAAGCCTCGGTTCATGTCATTTTGTGGAGGAATCCAGCCGCCTGCAGTCCTCGACAGTTGAACGGCAAATCAAAGCGGTCCTCGAATTACCGACCTACGAGTATGTCTACCGTGACATCATCTACATTGCCGACCAGGCCGAGTTCCTAGGCTTCCGCCACAGAGACAAACAGCTGCTGTTTGCCGTAGATGTGCACCTGCAGGCCGGCATAGATCTGAAAAAAGGAGTCACAGTTACACCGGCCGAGACCCGTCCGGGCGGGAACCGCGGTCTCAGTATCACCCTGCCCGCTCCGGAAATTCTGATGATAGATGCCGATGAAACCTCCATCACCCAGTACTTCAAAAAGGAGTTCGGCGGCGAAATCAGCCGCCTCGAGTATTATGACGAAATCTCCCAGAGCAAAGTCCAGATCCGCCGGGATGCACTTGAGCGCGGCGTACTGACCCGGGCCCGCGAAAACGCATCCTCGGTGGTCCGCAGCCTCCTGCAGAGCCAGGGCATCGAACCGGTGATCGTACAGTTTCGCAGCGGTTCCGAAGGGAGCAGCCCATGAGCACCCGCAAAAAAAGATCAACCCGCAAGCGCATTCGCCTCATACCGCTCTGGCTGCGGCTGACAATTCTGGGACTGACAGCAGCAGCGCTCATGATTACCGCATCAATCACGCTGTTCCCTATGCTCGGACTCTCACTAAAAATACCCTTCAGCAGCCGCACCCAGATCTCGGAATCCGAAATCCTGCTGAAGGAGATTCATCCCCTGTTCAAGCTCACCACAGTCGAATATACCTACAAAACAGTATTCCCCTACGACTTTATCCCCGAAAACAGCGACCCCCAGCGCGCCTACACCCGCCTCCGCCGGGGCGAAGAACTCACCACCGGCGAAAAAGAGGCCGCCCGCCTCTACCAACTCTGCCGCGACGCCGGCATCCCCCTCTGGGACCGCTCCACCGAATTCGTGGTGTTAACAAGTCGTGTAAAAGGTGGGTATAATTTGCAGCCGCTGCTCTCCTCCCCATCGAACGGGAATGAATTGAGAGTCTACCCGAACGCCGCCCTCGAGACGGTGGAAATTCGGCTGCCTGCGCCGGTGATCACCGAATTGATCATACAGGACGAGACCAGCGAATTCTACCAATATCCCGACATCAAGGTAGATGCCGAACAGTGGCGCCGTATTACAGATTATGTAGAGGACCAAATTCGCAAGCGGGTAATTGAGGAAGGCATTCTCCTCAAAACCGAAGAAAGAATCAAAGCAATTCTGACCCGTCTTCTGCAGTCATCCGGCTGGGAAGAGATAGTCTTTACAACTGCTTCCGGGTCTCTTCCATAAAGGCTTTGAACTCGCTGTGCAGCAGGCGCACCAGGCGGACAGCCTCTTCATTATTTTGATCAACCGCCGCCTGTTCAAGCGCAGCCGCAGTCTTGCCCAGCCGCATTGCGGCCAGATTAAGCCCGCCGCCTTTAATAGAATGGGCTTCAGAGCGCAGATTGGTAAAATCTCGGGATTCAAGTGCCTGATCAATCAATGGCAGCTGATTCTCGACCTTACTGATGAAACTTTCGATAACCCGGGAAACCACATCACGCTTGCCCATAAAGTTTTCCAAGGTCTCTTCCAGATTCACCACAGGATCATTAACCTCATAAGGCTCCGCAGGGGTATCAGTCTGTGAATCTTCATCCGCCTCTTCTAACTCTTCCAGCTCTTCTAACTCTTCTACATCCTCCGCCTCTTCCAGTTCCTCGAGTTCTTCCAGGTCACCAGGCTCTTCGTCCGAATCGCCGGAGACAGCGGGCGCGGATGGACCCTGCTCCGTCTCTTTGAGTTCGCCGGTAGTGTTTCGGCCCTGTTCGAACCACTCCTCCAGCACCGGCAGAAGATCCTTCTTTTTGAAAGGCTTTATCAGAAAGCCGTCCATGCCGACTTCCAGACACTTCTGCTCTTCACCCTTAAGGGCACTGGCAGTAACCGCAATAATCGGAGTATCCACCCCCAGCCGTCGTATAGAGCTGGTCGCCTCATATCCGTTCATTTCCGGCATCTGCACATCCATGAAAATCAGGTCGTAGCGTTGCGATTTAACCGACTTCACCGCTTCAACCCCGTTATTTGCAATATGCACTTCGTGACCGAGGTTTTCAAGAATGGTCTTGAAGAGCTGCTGATTCACCTCATGATCTTCAGCAACGAGGAATTTTCCCCCGGTTATCTCTTCTACCATTTCAACAGACTCTTCATCACCGGTTCCGAACTCCTCCTGAGCCGAGGTGCCCTCCGTGTTGGTCACACTGAAGATGATCTCGAACAGTTTTCCCTTTTTCACCGGCTTGTTCAGATACCCGCTGAACCAGTGCAGCAGCTTCATTTTAGCCTCATCACCGCTCTTGCCGGTCGGACTCATCAGTACCAAGTGAGTATCCGCCAGCTTTTCATCGGCATTTACTTCACTGGCAAACTGCCACCCGTCCATTCCGGGCATCAGCAGGTCGACCAGGCATATATCGTAGGAGTGCTCTGAGAGCTGGGCATCGCGCAATAGTTCGAGTGCCGCCGGCCCGTCGGGAATTTCTTCGACCTCACACCCCCATTCCTGCAGGTACTCCCGTAAAATTGTCCGCACGGTCGGGTTGTCATCGACAATCAACACACGAAAGGGAAAATAGTTCTTGTCCAAAGCGTGATAAAAACTCACTTCGTTCTGCTTTTCAAGTCGAGCGGTAAACCAGAAGTTCGCTCCCTGGCCCTCTTCGCTTTCGACTCCTATCTGCCCGTTCATCATATGGGCCAGGTTCTTCGAAATCGACAAGCCCAAACCGGTGCCCCCGTATTTCCGGGTCGTCGATGAGTCTACCTGACTGAAGACCTTGAATAACTTCGACTTCTTTTTCTCCGGTATCCCGATTCCCGTATCTTCAACCCTGAACTCCAGCATGAGGTGTGAATCGGTTTCGCTTTTTTTCTCAACAAAGACCACTACCTGGCCTTCATGTGTAAACTTGACGGCATTGTTAAAAAGATTGACAATCACCTGCCGCAGTCGCACCGGATCGCCCCGCAGGAGGGTAGGAATCTCGCTCTCCACAAAAACCGCTGTTTCCAGGCCCTTTTTATGTGCTTCGAGAGCTACCAGATCTACCGCATCTTCGGCCATCTTCTGCAAATCGAAATCGATTGTTTCCAGGCTCAGCTTTCCGGCTTCTATCTTCGAGAAATCGAGTATATCGTTTATCAGACTGAGCAGAACATCTGCCGAGAACACGATCTGATCGATATACTCCTGCTGTTCTGGGTCGAGCTCGGTTTCGCCCAGCAGCTCGCTCATACCGGTAATAGTGTGGATAGGAGTGCGGATTTCATGGCTCATATTCGCCAGAAAATCCGATTTTATGCGGGTCTCTTTTTCGGCGGCTTTACGGGCCTTTTGAGAGGATTCTTTTGCCCGGCGCAGTTCGATTTCCAGCTTTTTCTGCCCACTGATATCCTCGAAAAACCCCACCAGAACTTTGCGGTTGGACGCTTTTACCGGATACAGATTTACTCGAACCCATCTCCCGCCTTCACCGGCCTCCGGGGTAGGAAAATAGCGCAGCTCTTCGGAAAAGGCCTCTATCTCCCCGTCAATCAGGCCGGTGAAACCCTTCAGGAATGGTTCCACATCCTCGGGATGGAACATAGAGGTAAGCCGCGAACCCTTCGCGTTCTCCTGCCCGGTAAGCCGCAAAAAGGAACGGTTGGCTGAAAGGATATTGCAGCTACTGCTGACCAGAGCCATGCCGATCGGAGATTCTATGAAAATCGATTTAAAAAGATTTGCATCCACCGGTAAACTCCAGGTGTGCTAGAAAGCAGGACTCAGTACTTCAGCGGCCTTCTTCAGCAGCTGCTCGGGCTTAAGCGGCTTAGTCAGGTAGCTCTTTATACCGTAACTTACTGCCTTTACCACCGTCTCTTTTCGTGAAAGCGCAGAAAATACAATCACCGGCATTTCACTATTCTCTTTAGACAGATATTCAAGCACCTGAAATCCATTCATTTCCGGCATCATTAAATCCAAAAACGCCAGAGAAAAATCGCGATTCTCTTTATCCATCAAAAACTGCTTACCATTGTCATAGGTGAACAGCTTCCACTTGGTCTCAGAAAATACGGTTTTCACCAGTTCCTGTATTACTACATCATCATCCACAATGGCAACTTCCGCTTCAGAGTTAAACACAGCCGCACTTTTGCGTCTCGATTCACCCTGATCAATAGCTTCGCCGGCCGGAGTTCCGCCGGCTCCGTCAAATCGCAGCTGAATTGCTTCATCCTTCTCTTTTTTGGGAGCCGTCGACTTGAGCAGCTTTTCACTGACCACCTCGTCATGGGCAATCTGATCCGCTTTTAAACCCAGCAGTTCATCCATCGCCTGATCAAGGCTGCTGTAAACTGCAATCGAACCGTACTGCTGCGACTTTTTCAGCACTTCCTGTACATCTTTGTTACCGGTCAGCACCTTTACAAATCGCTGATTAGGCTGCGCATACTCGTTGATGATGTCGAGCAGTCGCGTGAGCTTACTGTGGTGTGCTTTCGGAAAATCGAGACTGGTCATCATTATCAGGATCTTCGGATTTCTCACCTGATACAATTCGAGCAGCTCATTAATCTTGTACTGCAGCTGTTCAATCTTCTCGTTGTTGAGCCCCTGGGCAATTTCGATGAACAGAATATCTTCGTTGAAATGAGCTTCGATAATACAAGGAGTGTCGTCCGTTTCCAGTTTTACATCGAGAATCTCTGAAATTGCCCCCAGAAGCTGTTCCATCTTGAGCGGTTTAGAAATGATTTTGTTTACTTTGTACCCGGCCAGTTCGACTACTTTTTGTTTATCGATTTTTGAGGCCACCATTATCAGGGGGATGGAAGCAACATTACGGTTATTACGCTTTTCCTCGAGCAGCTCGACACTGCTCTTCCGTGACAAATAGTAGTCCATAATGATGAGATCCGGCATTTCATTTCGCATTTTCACCGAACCGTCGAGACCATTGGTCCCCTCAACCACTTCTAGCCCATAGGAACTCAGCTTGTCGCTAAGGTAGTTCCTAAACATCGGAGATTCATCGATAACAAGAATTTTCTTCATAACGTACTCTCTTCGCCTGGAGTTCTATTCTATTATCGGTCAGAAATCCTCACGAAGCAACGAAGAATTCGGAACATGCTCAGAACTTGTAGCCGATCTTACGCAGCAAGCCTTTTCTGTCCTGCTTGTCCTGTTCGGTCTCTACGCCCTTCGGTGAAAAACCGTCAATTACACCCATGATTCCGCGCCCCTGATCGGTACGACCGACCAGCACCTGCAGAGGATTTGCAGTAGCAGCATATATTCTGACCACTTCCTGACAGTTCTTGATCTGATTCAGCACATTGATCGGAAACGAGTTGCGGATGATAAGAAAAAAACTGTGGCCGGCAGCAACCTCCTGAGCGCAGGCCACCGCCTCTGTTACCAGTTTCTCGTCGTTTCCGGCAGTACGGATGAGCGCCGGGCCGGAGGCCTCGCAAAAGGCAAGCCCATACTCTATACCCGGCACGGAAGTCACCAAGATTTCAGAAATATCCTCAACTGTTTTGATGAAATGAGACTGTCCCACGATGATATTGGCATCCGCTTCCCATTCCAACTGAACCGCATCGACATCTACTTTCATTCATCAGCCTCCATAATCGTATCCAAATCGATCTCGCAACAGGTACAGGGAACCTGGATTCCCCAATTCTCCAGTACCTGCGGATGCACTTCGCCGAACCTGCCGGCACAGCTTCCATTATACATGATTTTGGCCGAACGGCCTTTGATAAAGCGGGGATCATCGAGCTCTTCCAACTGGTATTCTTTGGACATGTAATAGAATACCGCCGAAACATGCGCCGAGACTTCGTTAAAAGTAACCTCACCATCGGCAGTCAGAAATCCCAGTGTATTCCGCGTAACCGTTCCGGAGTTGTCCGAAGGCTCGAGAAAGGCGGTTTTACCGGTTTCGAAAATATTGTGCGGATACACCGCATGCGCCGATACAGCCTCACTGTTCAGCAGATTCGGCAGAATCGAGGAGCGTACATACTCGTAGTTCTCGGTCATCGGGTTTGCGATACGAATCGAATCGTCCCCGGAAATTTCCATCTTCTCGATAAAATCTTTCCCTGATCCGAGATAGTTGTACATCATCTCCTGAAACCCGAGCCCGATCATGATATCGCGGACCTTACGGGCAAACTCTTCGGCCTCGGTCAATCGACCGACGGTAAAATCCGAAGGCATTAACGGCTCGAAGTTGCTCATACCGTGGCCGATCATAATATCCTCGATTACATCCACCGGATGCAGGAAGTCGTTACGATACGGAGGCACAGTAACGGAGATGGACTGTCCGGCCGTATCGGTTTTCGCCGGCACACCCATGCGGGTGAGTGCGGTTTTGGTATGCTCGAGAGAGAACTCCACGCCCAGCATATTGCGGGCATGCTGTAGATCAATGCTCATCGGCTCCTGAAAATAATACGGGCTGACGATCTCCCGCCCGAACTCAGTATCGAAGGGGTATTCGATTTTCACCGGCAGAATAGTGAAGCCGGCATCGGCCAGATCGCAGGCCACGATGTTGGCAGTGAGAATAAGGTCGCGCAGTTCGGTTCCGGTCATCTCGATGAAGATGTTCTCATCGCCCACCTGCACCGCGCCGGTGTAGGCACTGTTAATGACCGGAGGAAAGCTCAGCGCCTCGCCGTTGGCATCCTCGAGATACGGGTACCGGTCGAAATCGGCTACAATGTGGCCGTATTCGTGTCCCTTCGGGTGCTCTTT
>CAZAMY010000052.1:0-9867 GCA_964485995.1 uncultured Sediminispirochaeta sp. | reverse complement strand
TCGCTGATGGACAAACCCAGCAGTAAAGACGAATGGTATCAGCGATGAAACCTGCACGTGCCCGGATTGCTTCCATACTGTTCCTGCTGGTGCTCTCGGCAGGCGGATTGCTGCTGTCAGGCTGCCCCACAGAAAGCCAGACAACCGCTGTATTGTGTACCAACCGCCCGGAGTTCACCTCTTATGTAGAGCTGTTCAATTCAGCTCAGGATGAGTATAGACTGATCATTTCTTACAATGACACTCCGCGCCAGAATCTGGCCCAAAACAACGAGTGCGAGTTCGATCTAATCATCGATTCTCACCTGAATTCCCAGCAATACCTGGGTCAATTAGCTTCTCTGGAAAACCTGTTTATTGACAAGCAGCTCGAGCCGGATCGTTTCTATGCAGTACCATTAGAGCAGGGTCGTTACGACAACCAGCAGGTGCTGCTGCCGATCTCTTTCCAAATTCCAGGGCTGATGTTTCATACCGACCGGCAGCTTCCCGATCAGGACAGTTTTCTCGTTCACATGGAGCAGATAAAGTCGCTGAATGAAGAGTTCAGTGTGAGTACAGAGAAGGGATTCACAAAGCTCGGGCTGTCACTGCGTTGGGACCCGTTTCTCCTGTATCAGATCAGCCTGCTCAAGGGGGCTGATTTCAGAGAAAGCGGCACCGGTTCTCTCATTTGGAATTCAGAGAGCCTGAAGAACTCCGTCGATCTTATCCGTAACTGGACATTTGAAGTAAATGAGGGTTTAACCGCCGAACGCGAGTTTACACAGAAGTTTTTGATTGAGCCACCCTATAAACTGATTTCAAAGGAGCGGATTCTCTGCTACTACACCGACGCCGAGCAGTTCTACTCCATATCGCCGCAGCGCCGGGAAGAACTTAAGCTGAGGTGGCTGGCAGAAAATGACTCCATACCGGTGCTTCCGAGTATGCTGTTTGCCGGAATCCCGCACGGGGCTCCGGGTATCAAGGCAGCCAAGGCCTTTTTAGCCTGGTTTTCTGATGTTAAAACCCAGGAACAGCTGTTGGCCTCGACCCAGTACAAACGCACCCGCACATTCGGCATCGCCGGCGGATTCTCGGCCCTTCCACGCGTAAATGAGCAGGTTTTGCCGACCTATTATCCCTCAATGGTGGGATACATTCCCTCCGCCCCGTATCTTGACTTTGCCCCGCCCATGCCCTCGAACTGGCCGCAGATTCGCGATCAGGTGATTATCCCCTGGCTCGAGGAGCAGGCTGCCTCCGAGCAGACCGGCGACCTGATGCGCGAACGCCTGGAAACCTGGCTGCGGCAACGCCCCAGCTCATAAACTTATGCATCTACCTCCCCTTAAGTCTGGGCCCTGGGTATTATATGAATACGTATTCTAATTTCACAATTTTTAATTGACATACTCTAAGTTTCATATTACGCTATATGCGATAAGATAAACCTAGGAGGTTCAAATGGCCACTGTTAGTTTGAAAAACATCAGTAAGGTCTATGAGGGCGGTGTTCGTGCAGTTGATAATGCCAACATCGAAATCAATGACCGTGAGTTTGTGGTGTTTGTAGGTCCTTCCGGATGCGGAAAATCTACCACCCTGAGGATGATCGCCGGTTTGGAAGACATTACCGAAGGCGACCTTTACATCGACGACAAGCGTGTAAACGACATTCCACCGAAAGATCGTGACATTGCCATGGTTTTCCAGAACTACGCGCTGTACCCGCACATGACGGTGTACGACAACATGGCATTCGGTCTTAAAATCCGAAAATTCGACAAAGAAGACATTAAAAAGCGAGTCGACCAGGCTGCAAAAATCCTGGACATCGAAGAGCTGCTGGAACGTAAACCGAAAGCTCTCTCCGGTGGTCAGCGTCAGCGTGTTGCCGTAGGTCGTGCTATCGTCCGGCAACCCAAGGTATTCCTGTTCGATGAACCGCTGTCTAACCTCGATGCAAAACTGCGTGTACAGATGCGTGCAGAGATATCTTCACTGCACAACCGCCTGCAGGCAACCATGGTATACGTAACCCATGACCAGGTCGAAGCTATGACCATGGCCGACAAAATCGTTGTACTGAAAGACGGGCTGATTCAGCAGATCGGAAGCCCGCTGGAACTCTACAACGACCCAGCCAACCGCTTCGTCGCCGGATTCATCGGAAGCCCGCCCATGAACTTCATGACCGTTAATGTAACTGAAGAAGGCGGCAAGGTACTCATCGACGAAGGTGACTTCAAAGCCGAACTGCCGAAGCCACAAGCCGAAGTACTCAAAGATTATGTCGGCAAACAGGTTGTGTTCGGTATCCGTCCGGAAGACCTCGACCACATGGAAAAAGAAGAGAAGGGAAAAAACATCAAAGCCAGCGTTGGCGTTATCGAGCCGCTGGGTGCTGAAATCCACGTCTATGTGAATACCAGCAAACATTCTATGATCGCCAGAGTCGGTCCTAATGTCAAACTCGAAGTCGGCAATGAAATTTTTCTTTTCCCGCACTTCGAAAAGGCTGTGTTCTTCGATGTGGAAACCGAACTTGCCATCGGGCGCGAACAGCGCAAACAATAAGTGCACAGATAGTACAGCTGCCGGGGTTTCTTCCCCGGCAGTTTTTTTTGCCCGCATGTAATTGTTGGGGCATATTGCATACAAGCCGTCCGGTACCTATACTGTAGTAGTATGTACACCCACTTCAACTATTCTTTTCAAAAAGAAATTGTCACTATCCACCCCGGTGAATACTATGTTTCGAACCGGGATATCTATATATCAACAGTTCTCGGCTCATGTGTGGCAGTAGCTCTACATGATGCGGTTCACAAGATCGGGGGATTAAATCACTACATGCTCCCCGGAACCTTCAGCGGTTTCAAGCCGTCAGACCCAAGCGGACGGTACGGCTTATATGCGATGGAGCTCCTGATAAATGAAATGATCAAACAGGGTGCCTACCGTCCATATGTGCGGGCAAAGGTCTTCGGGGGAGGGAATGTACTCAATTCGGCCAATAAAGTCGGAACGAATAATGCGCAGTTTGCCCTAAAATTCCTGGAAACCGAAGAAATTCCGATTGACGCGCAGGATCTTGAATCGGATATTGCCAGAAAGGTTATCTTTGACCCGGTCTCCGGGAGTGTGTATTTGAAGAAACTCTCACATACTGTTCTGAAGAAGGTGGAAGATATCGAAGAGCATCACCTGGAAAAAATTAGGAAGAAAGATGTTTATGGAGATTTTATTCTATTTGAAAGTTAATACAAAAAGAAGTATACTTGGGGCACTGAGACTCACATAGGAGATAACAGATGGAGATGCCGCTTTTTCCGGCTGGAAGAAAGATCTTTTACCTTTTTCCACAGGGAAATTTTCATCAAAGCGTTGTACAGCATATAATCCGAGAAGAGTATGAGGTATATACTCTTTCAGACTATAAACGGGGCCTCCCGCTCATATTCCAATATAACGGTGCGATCATCTTTCTGAATTTGGATGGAGTAGAAAAGGATCAAAAGTTTATCTACGCCGTTCGCGATTTTTGTCGTCAGAGTTCAAACCGTTCCATCGACCTTTTCCTCGTCACTCATGATGCGGAAAAACAACAGTGGGCCGAAAAGTATGTAAAACAGCTCGAAAACTGCACCGTGGTCGTAATCGAGAACTCTGTAGATGAGTTCAAGGTCCATCTCGATTCCATTTTGAACAACCTCCAGGCGCAGGGACAACGGAAATATGTGCGCTTCGGTTCGAACAGCGAACAGCTTACACGGGTTACCTTTTACCGAAAAGAGAAACTCCACAAAGGAAGCCTGCACGATGTCAGCTCCGCGGGGCTCTCTTTCACCCTGGATGACGAACACCCCCTCTCTCTCCGCAGCAAGCTGCAGAACATCACGATTGACTTAGGCTATACCATCGACGGCTTGTCCGGGACAGTCACCATCAAACGGAGGCTTCCCGACAACAGAGTTCTCCATGTGCTCCTTTTCGAAAAAAACATGGAAGACGAAACGAAGGAACATCTGCGCTTTGTGATTCACGCCTCGCTGCAACGCCAGTTCATGGCCCGACTTGAGCAGGTGGCTGTCCCGGAATAAGTACCGAAAAAAACGGGCTGCGCGATGAGACACAGCCCGCGGTCACTCTTCATTACAGCGACTCGACCCCTTTGGCAAGCGCCCTTAACGCCTGTGTGTAGGCATCGAGCGGCACAGCCACCAGGAGGGTAACCGGTGAGCCGCCGTAGTTCAGAGCTTCTACCGAGATGGAGTTCTTTTTTAGGGTTTCCAACACCATCCCGACCACCTGGCCATGAGCAGCCAGTCCTTCTCCGACTATCCCAATTACGGCAAGCTCCTCCTCCAGACTGCAGCTGTCGGCATTCAGGTTTTCAACAACTGTGGACCTCAGACCCTCCCAGTCTACATCAGCACCGGAACCGACAAACAGCGCCAGCGTATCGAAACCCTTCAGTTCAAAATCTACGGCAAGGCCCATCTTTTTCAAAGCTTCCTGCACTTGAAACGGAAACTCAGGATGACGATTGAGCATGAACTTTTCGATGAGCAGTTTTCGGTACGGCTTCTTGCCAGAGACACCCACAATGGCGGATTTGGCCGTATCACGCTCGGCAAGAATGAAGGTTCCCTTATCTTCAGGTGCGTTGGTGTTTTTTACATTGATTGGGATCCCCATCGATTTTACCGGGGCGATAGCCTCTTCATGGAAGACATTGGCGCCAACCGAGGCCATCTCCCGGATTTCCCGGTAGGTAATCTCTTCGATCGGTTTGGGATTATCCACGATCCGGGGATCGGCCATCAGAATACCGGATACATCGGTCCAGTTCTCATACACCTCGGCCTGTACACCCCGAGCGGCAACCGCTCCGGAAATATCCGAACCGCCACGTGAGAATGTTTTCAGTGTTCCATCCAGCTGTGCACCGTAGAACCCGGGCAGCACGTACGTTCCCCGCTCGGACATATGCTTGGCAACCAGCTGATATGAGTCCGCATGCACTCGCCCGTCATCGGTCACACGCACTACATCTTCCGCATCGACGAACTCCGCACCGATGAACTCCGATATCAGCAGTCCACTTAAGTATTCACCGCGGCTGGCCGCATAATCGGCCGATGCCCCAGCCTTGATTTTCTCTTCTACTTCATCGATCGACTCCTCGAGTGAACCGCTTACCTGCAACTCTTTGGCAATCTCGAGGAATCGGCTTCGAATAATCTCGAAGGTTCCATCTATCGATTCACCTTTCCGGGCCTTTGCATGACAGGTGTAGAGTAGATCGGTTATTTTTTCATCCTCTTTGTGCCGTTTACCCGGTGCAGAGACAACTAGTATCCGCCGTTTCGGATCCTGCTCTACAATCGCTTTCACTTTACGAATCTGGGCTGCTTCCGCAAC
The DNA here is from genome assembly GCA_964485995.1 of uncultured Sediminispirochaeta sp. Taxonomy (GTDB): domain Bacteria; phylum Spirochaetota; class Spirochaetia; order DSM-16054; family Sediminispirochaetaceae; genus DSBN01. Next base: position 4,455 of record CAZAMY010000052.1, on the reverse strand, counting down.
CGAACTTCCACCAAATTTACACACCTTCATCACTGACTCCTTCTTATAGAAACGCCGCACTATGCACCCACGGGTAGTACCTGGGGACAAATGCGGCGTTTTCTGCGTTTGCACCCGCAGTTATTTTACAAATAATTTCTGCGGAAAATCAATAAACTTCTCACATCCTTTTTCAGTTACCAGAAAAGGTTCGCTGTTTTCGAACCCATAGGTATCCAGCCAGATCCCCGGCATAAAATGGATCGTCATGCCCGGTTGGAGAACGGTTTTATCGCCGGGGCGCAGGCTAACAGTGTGTTCACCCCAGTCGGGCACGAAATTCAGTCCATACGAATAGCCTACCCGGGATGGTTTTTCGACACCGGTGCCTTTTAGATTGCTGCGCCAGCGCTCTTCGACCTCTTCGGCAGTTACCCCGGGTTTGATGAAGTCCAGTGTATCGTTGAGCCCCTTCACCACCACGTCGGCCACCTTCTGCAGATCCGACGGCGGTTCACCGAGGTAGACTGTTCTGGAAAGCGGGGCATGGTAGTGGTAGCGCGCCCCCGCCAGTTCCAGCAAAACTACATCGCCGGATTGGTATTTTCGGTCCGGATCAAAGGTGAGATGAGCGGTAGAGGTGCGCTCGGCCGACGGCATGATAGGAAAAATAGCAGGTGAATCCCCGCCGAACTCGTCGGTACCGGCAATTTGCGCTGCCACCACCTGGGCGGTCACATCCTTTTCCCAGGCGCCAACCTCGATATTATCGATTGCAGTCTGCATTACTTTTTTGCAGATCTGTGAGGCCTGCCGCATATACTCTATTTCCGGCGGGCTCTTTATAGTTTTCACCCAGTTCACCAGGTTGGTAGCATCCATCAGGCTTGCGTTGGGCAGATGCTCATCCAGTTCGACAAACATCTTGGCGTTGAACCAATAGCCGTCCATCTCAAGGCCCAGGCTCTTGTTGTCTAGCCCTTTATCCTTTAAGAGGCCGGCTACATACTGCATGGTGTGGATGTAGCGCGACTGTACGTACTTGTCCGGATACCCGTGTATATGCGACTCGGGCAGCCAGGTTGTCAAACGGGCACCATTGGAATCCTGCTCACGCCCGAACCAGATGGGATACTCAGCGGTCAGAGATATGATCACACCCTGATGTACATAGAACGACCAGCCGTCATAGCCGGTCAGGTAATTCATGTTGGCCGGATCCATAACCAGCAGCAGCTCGATGCCCTGCTGGTCCATCCGCTCCTGGGTCTTGCGGACCCTGCGTTTGTACTCCGCCTCGGAAAACACCAGTTTTTTTGCCATTCGTTACTCCTTAGCGCGGAATCTGGGTTCCCATCTGCTTCTCGACCGCAAGATCGTAAGCCTTGATGGCAATCATGGTATCCTGGACACCTACCCCGGTCAGATCGCAGACGGTGATCTGCTCATCACTCTCCCGGCCGGGCTGCACGCCGTTTATCATCTCGCCGAGCTCGCGAATCGGGGAGTTTTCGGTAATCACACCGTCCTTTATAGCGGAACGTATCTCGCCGAGCCGGAACACCTGGCTCTTCAGATCGCAGGCCACTATGTCGGCCTTTCCGAGTACCGCCGACTCCAGCTCCTGCTTCTCCTCGGTGTCGCTGCCCATGGCAGTGATGTGCAGGCCCGGATGCAGCCACTCGGCTTTTATGTAGCCCTTACGGGCCGGAGTAGTGGTAACCACCACGTCGCTTTCACGCACCACCTCTTCGGCATCGGCGGCCTTGATTACCTCGATATCCAGCTCTTTGCGCATCTCTTCTACATACTTATCGCGGACCTCATCCGAATCGAGGCTGAACATGCGGATGGTTTTGATATTACGCACCAGCGATAGGGCTCGCATCTGGTAGCGCGCCTGAGTTCCCGAACCTATCACACCGGCATTCGAAGCGTTCTCGGGTGCCAGAAACTTGGCAGCCACGGCCCCGGCGGCTCCGGTGCGTACCTGGGTCAGATATCCGTTATCCAGAAGCACGCCGTCCAGGTAACCGGTCTCTGAGCTGAGTACCAGCATCTGCCCACTGGCCGACGGTAAGCCGAGTTTGTTATTTTCGAAAAAGCCCGAGGCAACTTTGATTGCCAAACGCTTGATGCCTTTAATGTAGGCGCTTTTTACATCGACTTCCCCGGTTTTCTCCGGCACCGGAATCATCATAATCGGCGGAACGGTGGCATTGCCTTTCTGCAGCTCGCTGAATCCGGTTTCGATCGCTTTGATCACACTCTCATCGAGCTTCACAATGCTCTTTAATTCGTCCTCTTTCAGTATGTATATAGGTTCCATACCCACCTCCTAATGTACGTGTTTTTGCAGGACTTGCAGGTATTTGGCCGGGTCGACACTGCTGCCACTGATCACGACCGCCACCTTCCTGCCGGCGGCTTCCACTTTCCCGCTCTGCAGGGCAGCAATTCCCACCGCCGAAGCGCCCTCGATGACCAGGCTGTGTTGTATGTAGGCATAGGTCATCGCTGTCTCTATTTCCGCTTCGGTGATTACTACGTGTTCATCCACATGCTTCTGTACCAGCGGCAGGGTGTAGTGGTTCTCTTTCCCGATCCCCCCTAGCAGGGAATCGGCCAGGGTGTCCTTCTCTTCCACCGGCACCGGCCGGCCGGCTTTTATGCTCTCGAGCATTGCCGGCGACTGGGCAATCGATACACCGACCACCATGAGGTCCGGGTTAATCGACTTGGCGGCCATGGCGATGCCGGCCAGCAAGCCACCACCGGAGAGCGGCACCAGCAGCATGTCCAGATCGGGACGTTTTTTCAGTATCTCCAGGGCAATAGTCCCCTGCCCGGCTACAATCGCCGGATCATCAAAGGGTACCACCGGCACCATGCCCCGCGATTCCACGAGCTGGTAGTAGTGCTCCTCCGCTTCGTCCTGACTGTGCCCCTTCACCTCGACTTCCGCCCCGAGCTGCCGGATTTTTTCAACCCGGTAGGCCGGTACATGCTCCGACAGACAGACTACCGCTTTAATGCCGGTCTGTCCCGAGACGAATGAAACCGCTTTACCGTGGTTTCCGGTTGAAAAGGTAATTACCCCGCGGGCCCGGTCCTCTGCAGACAGGCCGAGGATCTTATTGGCAGCACCACGCACCTTGAAGGCGCCGGTATTCTGCAGAGATTCCAGTTTCAGCAAGACCTCTGCAGCCCCGCTCTCGCGGGCAACTGCAGGGGAGTCAATCAGGGGCGTGTCCCAGACTACCTGTTCAATGCGCTTTTGAGCTTCGAAGACCGCATGCAGGTCGGGCAATGTAGTGGACATCTCCGCCCCCTATTTGGTAAAGAGCTGAATTGGATAGTTGAAAAAGCTCTGGTTACCGTCTTCGGTAAGATAAATACTGGCGTCGATTTCAAAACCGACATCTTCATACCAGATACCGGGAATTAAGTGCAGGGCCATATTTTTCTTTAGTACGGTTTTATCTCCCGGCCTTAGACTTATAGTTTGTTCGCCCCAGTCGGGTGGGTAGTTCAGGCCAATAGAGTAGCCCAGCCGAGACTCTTTTACCACCGTTGAATGTGAGATTGCATCCCGCCATTTCGCCTCAACCTCCTCTGCAGTAATTCCCGGTTTCACAAAATCCAGAGTTTTCTGAAGCCCGTCCATCACCACTTCGGCCGTATCTTTCATCAGCTGCGGGGGATTCTGTCCCAGAAAGATTGTCCGGGCAATCGGGGCATGATAGTGTCGATACACTCCGCTCAACTCGAGCAGAACCGCTTCATCCGCCTTGAACTCTCTCTCCGACCAGGTAAGATGGGGAGCCTTGGTTGCTTCCCCCGCCATCATCAAGGGAACTATTGAGGGATAGTCCCCGGCATATCCTTCAGTACCTTTATATTGCACCCTTACGATCTCCGATGCGGCATCACATTCTCTCACCCCGACATTGATATTCTCAATAGCCGCATCCATTACCTTTTCGGCAATTTTACCAGCCCGGAGCATGAATTCGATCTCTCTGTCTGATTTAATGGCCCGCACCCAGTTCACCAGAGTGTCGGCGTCAACAAACTTCGCATTCGGCAGATCTTTTTCCAGCTCTATATAGGAACGATGCGTAAAGTAGAACTGATCCATCTCCAGTCCGATCGAGCCCTTATCCCATCCCTTCTCTTTGATCACATCTGCTACGAAGTTCATAGGATGCCGCACGGTTGAGTGCACATAATGGTCCGCATACCGAAGAATGTTCTCTTCACTTAGGAATGTAGTCATACTTGCGCCATTTGCATCCATTCCGCGTCCGAGCCACATTGGCTCTTCCTGATTGAGTGAAACCAGCACGCACTGATGTACGTAGAAACTCCAGCCGTCATATCCGGTCAGGTAATTCATGTTGGCGGGCTGACTGACTATCAGTAAATCGATTCCCTTGGCCTGCATGGCCTCTTTTGTTTTCTGTACACGTTGCT
>CAZAMY010000051.1:3239-9991 GCA_964485995.1 uncultured Sediminispirochaeta sp. | reverse complement strand
CCGACACTGCGTGATAGTAATCTCGATCTTGTGGTGCGCGAATTGCAGCGCCTGTCGCAGCAGATCGGAATCCCCCATGAAAGTCGTTCGGTATAAACAGCGGTTGTAATTGACTTCAGCAGAGACTGTTTATATTCTAGATTTATAATGAGGTATTGATTGGATGCAAGCTTTCCTGTCTAATAGTGTGAGAAAAGAGTATAAGGATGGCAGTAGTTGACTGAAAATGAGCTATCAACCGAAAGTTCATCTCCCCTGACCTGGAAAGTTCTCGTAGTGGATGATGAAGAAGAGGTCCACCTGCTCACTAAGATGGTGCTCGGGGATCTCGTGTTCAAAGAGCGGGCGGTCGAACTGCTGGATGCCTACAGTTCTAAGGATGCCGTAAAGCTGCTAAAAGAGCATGGCGATATAGCGGTAGCCTTGATCGATATTATCATGGAACATGACGAATCCGGCCTGCAGCTGGTTCGCACTATTCGTAATGATTTGAAGTATACCCTGCTCAGGATCATACTGAGAACCGGTATAGATGGTGACTATTTACAGGAACAGCTGTTCGTTGATTATGATATCAATGACTATAAGGATACAGGCGAGCTGACAGCGGAAAAACTGCGGGCAGCAGTCATCAATGCCTTTCGCTCCTACGGCGATCTCCGCACAATTACCGAGCTCAACAATACCCTCGAAAGAAAAGTGCAGGATAGAACCCGTGCTCTGTCAGAGGCGAACCTGAAACTGCGCTCATATATCTCCCGGCTTGAAAATGATCAGGAGGCCGGGGGCAGAATGCAGCAAAAGCTGCTGCCTGACACGCAGAAAACTTTCGGCGATTGCACTTTTGCCAGTCGGATCTACACCTCGATGTATTTAAGTGGAGATTTCCTGGATTATTTCGAGATTGATGCCGACCGCGTCGGGTTTTACATGGCGGATGTATCCGGACACGGAATCTCATCTGCATTTATTACGGTACTGCTCAAGAACTTTATCGATACTCAGCTTGAAAATTACTGGAATGAGGGTGATTCACTGATCATGCGCCCTTATCTCTTAGTCAAAAAGCTCAACAGTGAGATACTACGGGAGAATTTCGGTAAATACTTGACTATATTCTACGGTGTACTGGACCAGAAATTGAACACACTGCGTTATACCAACTGTGGCCAGTTTCCCTATCCGCTGTTGCGGGAAAACAGTAAAATCAAACCCCTCGAGCCGGCGGGAACCCCGGTAGGCTTATTCGTAGAACCGGAGTTCATGGAAGAGCACATCTCTGTGGAAAAAGAGGCATCTCTACTAATTATTTCCGACGGTATCCTGGAGCTGCTTCCGCAGGCATCCGTAAAAGAGAAGCGAAATCTGATCCGCCACATTTTCAGCCGTCCCGAGATAAATTTGCAGGATATAACCGAACAGCTCGGGCTTTCGCGGCAATACAGTTTTCCCGATGACATTACTTTCCTTATGTTGAATAGGAGTGCCGATTATGGACCGAGGTAGATATTTTTATGCTGAAAAGGATGCTATCACCTACATCAAAATGGTAGGTAATCTCAAATACACCACCAGCTCAGGATTTGATCATTTTGTGGACGGTTTGATGGAGCGGGGGTACGAAAATGTTGTTATCGATCTTTCAGAGGCCACCTATATCGACAGTACAAACCTGGGACTCATAGCCAAGATAGCCGGGAGGGCCCGGCACAATTCCGAGATGCATGTGACCATTGTCTCTCCCAACGAAGACATCAACGAAATCCTGCGCAGTGTGCGTTTTGACAAACTATTTACCATTGTCGAGGATATGGAAGGGGTCGATGAGCTGGAGGAGATTCCCGAAGAGGAACGGGATAAAAAAGATGATCTCCAGATGCTCATTCAGGCCCATAAGGCCCTAATTGACATTGATGAGGAAAACCGCCCGCAATTCAAAGATGTAGTCGAGCTCTTGGAAAAAGAAGTGAAAGATTTTTAACCGCCTAAGAACGCAGAAGCATCCACTGCTTCCCACGCCCGGCCAAAGGTTCTGGTTAACTGAGATGCCAGCCACTTGTCAAAATTCGGTGAGCCTCGCATCCGCATCGGCGAATTGATAACCCGTTGCTCCCCGTCAACCACTTCGGTGTATACTCCGGGCTTGTACAGGTTCATCCTGGCAAACACCACCCCCTTCCGGTAGTTGTGATGGACATAGTGAACCGTACCGTCCTCCTCTACCGCCACCACCATGCCGGTATGCGTAAGGTAGTCGTTGGCCTGGCCGTCATTGTTACGGTCGTAGGTGTTGTCCCAGAAAATGATATCCCCCGGTTTAGGGCGGCGGGTAGAGTAGAGCGCCTGTTCTTCTTCCAGGAAGCGGTACAGCCGGGTAACCCCATTACCGCTGTAGCGGGCCAGCGGACTGGCCAGATCGATACCGGCATACCAGTAGATTGCTAAAACAGTACCCGTACAATCCGCATTGAAACGGCGGCCGCCGATTACCAGGCGAGTACGGCCGCGCACCGAGTGCGCCCCCTCGACCAGTTTAGCTTGAATGCCGTTCAGACTTTCGCTCCCGCCGGTGCTCTCCTGCAGTTGGGCCGCCAGGCGGGCTGCCTCTTGGTCGTCGGACGAAGCACCGCGGCCCGGTCCTCCGAGGCTCTGACAGCCTGTCAGCAGAATCAACAGGGCTGCAGTTAGAGCCGCTGCCGAATGCAGATGTCCGGGATTTCGGCGTTTGCGGGGGCTGCGGGAGTTGCCGCCGCTGGCATCATCTTTATTCATCCGCCCCTCCCTTGAACCCGATTGCCACCATAAACACTTCAAACGAATCCTTGCGGCTGGACTTCGGTTTAAATGGTTTTGCGCTCTTGAACATCTCCCGCAGCAGCTGCAGGATCTGCTGCTCATCACCGCCCTGGAACAGTTTTATTACCAGGTTCCCGTCGGGCTGCAGCAGCTGCCGGGCAGCGGCAATACACTGTTCGGCCAATCCCGCCGAGCGGGCGGTATCCACAGTACGATTGCCGGTTGTTGCCGGGGCAGCATCGCTGAGAACAACATTGTAGGGCCCGCGGGCGGCCAGCTCAGCTGCAATTTCAGGGGAAAAGGCATCCCCGGTAAACACTTCCACATTCGTGTATCCGCCGGGAATCGAACACTCTTTGAGGTCCACGCCGACAACTCGCCCCTGTGGTCCTATCAGTTCCGAAGCATACATGCTCCAGCTGCCCGGAGCAGCCCCGATGTCGAGCACGATATCGCCGGCATGCAGGACCGTATGTTTTTTCTGTATTTCTTCCAACTTATACACAGAGCGGGCGGGATATCCGGACTTTTTGGCTCGGTCTGTATAATGATCTGGACGGTTACGTTTCATTGTACCCTCAGTATATATAATAGGTATCGGCAGCGAAAGGTGTATTCTATATGCGGCTTCTAAATACCGCTTGACCGCCATGGCAAAACTTACTACCTTCAGACTATGAAACAGTCAATCATACGCAAACCTTTTCGCTATTCTTACAATAATGTAGCCTTTGGACTTATTGTAGTCAATGTGTTGATCTTCATGCTGAACTATATTAGTCCGCACAGCCGTTTTTATACGGCCCTCATTCCGGGGGTAATTCTGCAGCGCGGCTTTATCTGGCAGTTCGTCACCTATATGTTCACTCACGCCGGTTTCTCTCATATTCTCTTCAACATGCTCGGGATATTCTTTTTCGGAGTTCAGGTGGAACGGCGTATGGGTAGCAGTGAGTTCTTGCTGTTCTATATGGTTACGGGGTTTCTGGCCGGCCTGTTTTCCTTTATCGTGTACATCCTCACCGGTATGTATGGAGTGATTCTGTTGGGTGCATCCGGCGCGGTCTTTGCCGTTTTGCTGGCCTTTGCTGTGTACTTTCCTTACGCCAATATTTATATCTTCGGTATTCTTCCGGTGCGGGCTCCGGTGCTGGTCATCGGCTACACGGCTATCGAGCTGTTCAACCAGGTCTTCAGCATGCAGAGCGGAGTTGCCCACCTTACCCACTTGGCCGGTTTTGCTTTTGCGTACCTGTATCTGGTCATCCGGATGGGCATCAATCCTATAGATTCGTTTAGAAGTGGAGGCAGGGGAGGCCGTTGGCGCTAAAAGCCCTCATCAACTACCGACGGGCCGCAGCCCTCACCATTTTCTCGGCCGGTCTCATGCTGCTGTTTTTTACAGCGGATCTGCAGGCATATCCCGGGGATGAAGATATTATAGTCGCGGAGTTCTGGACCGAATTGGACCCCATCACCGAAGGGCGCCAGCCAGAGTCGTCCGGCTCCGGCTCTGCGACCGACCCGCCCAGCCCAGTCGAGCCGCTTATCGGCACCGGGGTTATCTCGCAGGAAGAGGCAATTCGGCGTACCCTCGAAGAGGCCCGAGTGGTACTCTCCGGTATGATCTACGGTTTTCACGTGCGCTACACCCCTTCCGATCGTGACAGGGAGGTGGAGGAGGAGCTGGTCATCGAGCCCCTGGCGCAGATACCGAAGGGCGACCCCTCGCTGCGTGTCCTCAAGGTCCGCACCACCGACAACAAATACTTTGTGCACATGCGCTACAACCTCGCAGATTTTCAGCAGCGGCGTCTGCAGGTCTGGGGCAGTAACACCCTATCCGTAGCGGCCGGACGCGGAACAGCGCCGCTTTACGGCGGGTACCAGGCCAAATTCGATTCCTTCGACCAGGCAATAAAGAATGCGCTGCGGGAGTACCTGCGGCCGCGATACAGGAACAAACCCAGCCGCATTCAGGCCGCGGTGGCCCTACAAGAACCCCCCTACACCGTAATCGATGCAGGGGGGTATCATTCCAAGGTTCGTATTAAAATCGATATTCGCGAAGTACAGCCGTACAGCGCGTACTAATGTTATTCTCGTTCCTCTTCTTCCTCTTCCGGCAGCTTGAGCTCCAGGTGCAGCATCTCCAGCTGGTCTTGATCCACCGGAGCCGGGCAGTCGTCCATCGGTGAGGCACCGACATTGTTCTTCGGAAATGCGATTACCTCTTTGATGGAATCCTCCTGAGCCATAATCATTATCAGGCGGTCGAGGCCCGGCGCAATTCCGCCGTGGGGAGGCGGGCCGTACTGGAAGGCTTTAAGCAGAAAGCCGAAACGGCGTTCGGCCTCCTCTTCGGAGAAACCGACGATGTTGAAAATCCGTTTCTGGATTTCCGGATCGTGGATCCTGATGGATCCCGAGGCCATCTCGTACCCGTTACATACCAGATCGTACAAATCGCCCTTTACGGCTCCCGGATCATCTTCCATGTTGTCCAGATAGTGCTCCTGCGGCATGGTGAACATGTGGTGGGCAGCCTCCCAGCGCTGGTCCTCTTCATCCCACTCGAACAGCGGAAAGTCGATCACCCATCCGAAGCGGAATGTTCCCGGAGTGGCCAGCCCGAGCTCTTTGCCCAGACGGCTGCGAACGGCACCGAGGGAGGTACAGGCGGTGTTCCATTTGTCGGCCACCGCCAGGATCAGGTCGCCGGCCTTGGCACCGAGTGAGGAGATTATCTCGTCGGCCTGCTCGGAAAAGAATTTGGCAACACCGCCGTCGAGACCCTCATCGCCTACCTTCATCCAGGCCAGCCCCTTGGCACCGTAGATTTTGGCATCCTTTTCAAGCTGGTCGATCTGCTTACGTGAATAGCTTGCACAGCCCGGGGCTACCAGGGCTTTTACTGTTCCGCCGCTTTCAACCACCGATTTGAAGGCGTTGAATCCGCTCTTTCCAGCTATCTCTCCGAAATCCTGCATCTCCAAATCGTAGCGCAGGTCGGGTTTATCGCTGCCGTATGTATTCATTGCATCGTGATAGCTGAGACGAATGAAAGGTGTTTCGAGATCGATATTCAGGGCCTGCTTGAATACATGCGCCAGCATTCCCTCGATAACCTCAAACACATCCTCTTTGGAAACAAAACTCATCTCCATATCGATCTGAGTGTGTTCAGGCTGCCGGTCGCCCCGGGCATCTTCATCCCGGAAACAGTGGGCGATCTGGAAATAGCGGTCAAAGCCAGACACCATCAACAGCTGTTTGAACAGCTGCGGACTCTGCGGCAAAGCATAAAACTTGCCGGGATGCAGGCGGGCAGGCACCAGAAAGTCGCGGGCGCCTTCCGGAGTGGAACGGATCATAGAAGGAGTTTCGATCTCCATGAATCCGCGGTCTTTCAGGTATTCACGAACCGCAAAGGTCGCATCGGCACGCAGCTTGATTTTGCGCTGCATGCTGAAAGAGCGCAGGTCCAGGTAACGGTAGGTGAGGCGCAGCTCCTCTTTGGCGTCGGTGCGCTCATCGATATTGAAGGGCAGCGGTTCGCAGCGGCTCAAAATTTCTATCTCTTTGGCCTGCACTTCGATATCGCCGGTATCCATATCCGGATTCACCATTTCATCCGGCCGGGCCCTTACTACGCCTTTTACCGCAATACAATATTCCCGCTTCAGGTCGCGGGCGATCGCCTGCAGCTCTTCGGGCGCGTCTTCATCGATAACTACTTGTGTCACACCATAGCGATCGCGCAGACTCACAAAGTGAATTCCGCCATGGTCTCGCGTACGGTGAACCCATCCGTTCAGGACCACTTCTTTTCCAGTCCTTGATTTCTCTAATTCTCCGCATGTTGCCGTTCGTTTCATCTTTTCCATGGCAAGACTTTATCATTACTCTAAGTGCTGTTCAAGGTGCCGCCGTGCATCCGGCTGTGCGATAGGTGT
>CAZAMY010000051.1:0-3139 GCA_964485995.1 uncultured Sediminispirochaeta sp. | reverse complement strand
CGATAGGTGTACGATAGGTATGCGTAGTAGGCTTCCCAAAAGTAATGCACTCATTTATAATCCCCTCATTTGAAACACCGAATGATTATTCTACACTCTATATGGATCGGACTGGTGCTGTTGATTCTCTTCAGCAATTTTCACATTCAATCCACCACCTCCGAATATATTCACCACTCGATGGACTCACTTCCCCACAACCGGGTAGGCCTCGTGCTGGGTACCAGCCAATACCTGCGTGGAGGGGGAACGAATCCCTATTTTCGTTATCGCATCGAGGCTGCCGCGAGATTGTATCGGTCCGGTAAAATCGATTATGTCATTGTCAGTGGTGACAATTCAGTACACTCCTATAATGAGCCGCAGGGTATGCAGCACGCACTGGAAGCGCGCGGCCTCCCGGCTGAACACATTTTTCCGGATTATGCCGGCTTCCGTACCCTCGATTCAGTGGTGCGCTGTAAAGAAGTATTCGGACAAGAGAGTGTTACCATTGTCACGCAGGAGTTCCATGGGCGGCGGGCGGTGTTTATTGCCCGGCGGAAGGGGCTCGATGCAGTCGCGTTTGCCGCCGGCAGCGTGCCGGCTGAGTTCGGAGTAAGGGTGCTGATTCGAGAACTGTTTGCCAAAGTAAAAGCCGTGATGGATGTGTATATTTTCCGCACCGAGCCCCGCTTTCTCGGCGAACCAGTGCGAATCCCCGAGTAGCCGGTTCAGTGCCGCCGCCGGGTGTAACATTGGGTGCAGCCGAGGACATGTGCGTGCCGCCGCTCACTGGACTGAAAAAAGCGGGCGTACACCAATCCATTCTCCGGTAGCTCCTTTTTACACACCGGGCAGAGGCGTGCCTTCAGGCGCCGGGCGGATCTCTTCTTCATAGAAGTGGCGCTGGCCGGGCCGCTGCCAATCGACCCTGAATAGCAGTAAGGGCAGCCGAAAATCTCCATCATACTGTCGGGTTTACCGGGATAGAGTACACTTCTGACCTTTTCACTCTTCTCCAACACAGTCCCGCACAGGGGACAGCGATGAAATCCGGGTCCCTGCGGCTTTTCGGTTCTTTCGGGGTAGATATAGGGGCCGTCCTGATCCTTCCCCGGGTGGCGGCGGGGACGCTGCGGGCGGTTTTTATACATAGCCTGACCCTTGAAACCGAGATAGAGTAGGGTAGTTATCAGAGCACCGGTGATAAACAGAACAAAAATTTCTATAATTGCATCTCCTCAGAAAATAATTGGGCTTATTGCCTGTTTCTATTGTAGCGGGTAGAATGAGCTCGTGGCAACGCTTTTTATTGTAGCAACTCCAATCGGAAATCTCGGTGATATCACCCTTAGAGCCCTGGAAGTGTTGAAGGGGGTCGATACTATTGCCTGTGAAGACACCCGGCATACCCGCAAGCTCCTGACGCATTTCGAGATATCCAAACCGCTGGTCAGCTGCCGGTCCCAGAACGAGCTGCAGGCGGCTGGAAAACTGCTCGAACGGCTGGAGGAGGGGCAGGATGTAGCCTATGTGAGCGATGCCGGCACCCCCGGCCTGAGTGATCCGGGCGTCCGGCTGGTGGGTGAGATCAGATCGGCCGGTTATCCGATCGTGCCGATTCCCGGTCCGTCGGCTTTTACCGCACTGTTGAGCGTTTCGGAGTTTGGCGGGAGGACGGTCACATTTGACGGATTTCTCAGTCCGAAAGGCGGAAAAAGGGGTAAACGCATCGCCGAACTGCTGGAAAGAGAAGAAAATTTCGTTCTTTACGAATCTCCGCATAGAATACTGAAGATTTTGGCCGATATCGCCGAAAAAGAACCTGAGCGGCAAGTACTAATCGGTAGAGAGATGACCAAAATGCATGAAGAGTTCATCAGCGGTACTTCGTCGGAGGTGCTGGAAACGCTGGAGGGAAGAAATTCTCTCAAAGGCGAGTTTGCGCTACTTGTTTCCGGCCGGAAAAAGAGTTAACATATAGAGAGAAGATGACGATAAGTAAAGTGAAAGGTAGGAGTCGGCAATGAACATTGATGGAATAGGACCTATCGATCCAATATCGAAGCTCACAAAGAATCATAGAACCCATAAGGCAGAGAAGACAGATCCTAAGGATTCAATCAATATATCTGCAGATGCAAAAACCATGGGTGAGGTCTATAAGATTGCCGAGCAGGTAAAGGCTGCCGATGATATTCGATGGGATCGTGTGGCCGAGGTAAAAGAAAAACTCAAAGATCCGAATTATATCAACGACAAGCTTGTGGACGAAGTTGCCGATTCGGTAATGAAATTATTCGATATCAGTTAAGCCATTCTCAGGAGAGTGGTGTCGTAAGAATATGAACGAGGCAGGGATACGCTCTCTGCCTTTTTTTGTGAATGAGGGCTGACTAAGGTGAATGATCTTGAATTGTACGTACCGAGCCGTATCTTCAGTTACTATGGCGCGATTTCGCAGCTTGGTCGATCGTGTCTGAGCCAGTGTAAGCGGGTTCTCTTGGTGACAAATGCACATCTGGTGGATGGAGCCGGCCTAAAAAGTATCCGTAAGTCCGCTGAAGCGAATGGTGTCGATATCATTGTCGCCCCGGAGATAAGCCCCTTTTCGAGTGATTCTGTAGTAGACGAGGTGATGGACCTGGCCCGGATCAGCTATATCGAGGGCGTAATCGGCTATGGTGATGTTGATGCTTTATCGGTGTCTAGAGCGGTAGCCCTGCTCACCCCGCGTAGACTCGAGCTGCAGCAGCTGTACGATGGCCAGGTGGAGGCTGGTGAGTCTCTGCCGTATGTAGAGATTCCAGCCACTTCGTGCAGCCCTTTTCTGTTCAATGGCGGCCTGGTATTAGGTGACCGCTACGATAAAAGTACCCGCTTTGTGCAGATAGAAAATTTTCGTCCGTGTGCGGTTATTCAGGACCCTTCGCTCCTGAAGGAGTTCTCCCGCAAATACCGAGTAGCGGCATTACTGGATACTCTGCTTCTGGCTGTGGAAAGCTACTTTTCCCGGAATGCCACTTTTTTCTCCGAAACCCTTGCACTACGGGGTATAGGAGTGGCGATTAATACCATGCGCGCACATCTACAGACTCCGGATGCAATGGAGACACTGTGTCAAGCGCAACAAGCCGGTTTTTTTGCAGCATACGGA
>CAZAMY010000050.1:0-10017 GCA_964485995.1 uncultured Sediminispirochaeta sp. | reverse complement strand
GCGCTGCCGTTCAGCCTCGCGTTGGAAGTTCGAGTTTCAGAAGCCGATGCAGGCGGCCGGATGCTCAGCGCCTCGACTGCGGGAAGCATAGACCGCCCGAGGCTTCCGCAGGTACGTGTTCCTGAGGTCATAATTAGGCAGTTCGAAACCAGGATAATCAGGCTGGAGTATGTTGTCGAAGTGCACAATCCGAACTCCTTTGCAGTGCACTATTCACCGCAACCCCATGAATTCTCATTTGCAGGCAGACCGTGGGTTCAGGAAGCGCTGCCCGGAGAGTTTCGCCTGGAAGCCGGCGGCAGTGAGAGTATTGCTATGCCGCTGCAGATCAACTACATGAAAGCGGGCCGCAGGACCGTAGATATCCTTATCGGTGACAAGACCATGGAGTATATGTTGGCCGGGCAGGCGGGAGCCAGTCCCGTGGAAGTCTCACGTACAGCCGCCAGCGGGGAACGAAACTTCCGTTTTTCCTTCGAACACAGCGGTACCGCCAAAATTATTCGCCCATAGAGAGCTGATTATTAATACTCATCTTTGAAGACGGACCAGGAGTAGCCGAAGTGCTGAAAACTGAGTGGTGACTTTAGACGGCTGCCCTCCAGCTCGCCTGCGACCGCGATGCCACCCAGCGACCAGGTGCTGCCGGTTTGTCGGTCTCTGATCTCCTGGCCGTCATAGTAAAAAGTGAGGCTGCGACCGCTTACCTGCGGAAAGTATGCGTTCACACTGCCTACGTCCCGGCCAATAGCCACAGCCGGAGCGTCCACCGCCGAAGCGGTTCCTGCTTGCCAGAAGAGTACTATTTCACGGTCCCCGACCTGCTCCGCGAGTACCTTTTCATCCCGCATCTGCGAATAGGAGAAAGGCCGGGTTTCACCCCCGACACGCACAGATAGCAGCCGCTCGAATAGTCCATACTGCGGTGTGAGCTCCGGACCAACATACAGGAAGGGGCCGTCGCTGGTATCGTAGCCTTCATATGCGTTCATGCCATAGGGCCAGTCGTAGTCTGTGTCGCGGGAGAGTACTTCGGCTTCGGCGAAGTTGCGCTCGATCTCACGCCAGGGCAATATCGATACCGGCAGCAGCTGCAGCTGGTCGCCGGCGTAGGTGCCGACAATGCCCTTCCCGGTGGCCTGCTGCCACCACGACTCGGTTTCACGGTCGTACATGACTGGATTGCTGAAGCGGATGCGGCCGGTGGTGCCAAAGGTGAGCACTGTATCGAAGTTTTTCCGATGAAATGCAATGGCTGTATTCGAAAGCGGAGCGTAGGAAACTCCAATCGGCTCCCCGTCGATGCTATCGTTTACTATTTCATGCCACATCAAAATTTGTACCGGATACACCCTCACAGTCCGCTTGTACCTAAGCAGCAGTACCGGCTCTTTGTCCTCGATCCACCGGCTGGCAGTTTGAACATCGGTCAGCGCGGGATCGCTGAGTGCGGGAATCCCGTCTCGCGGGGGGCCGCCGGGTATAATGGAGTCGAAAAAGACCGTCGATCGTCCAAAGTCGGTGTCGAACTTCTTGTGAAACTCCACCGAAGGGATGCCGGGATTCTTCAGAATTCCGTCGGGTCCCCGTTCGGCGGATCGCTCGGAAAAGCCGTTCTCCTGCCCGGGTGGTTCTATTTGGGTTTGGGACACGGGTGACTGCTCCTCCGGTGCCGGTTGCACAGCCTGCCCGGCCTCCTCCGGCTTGCCGTCGGAACAGGCGGATATGATAACAAGTAATAGAGATATTAATATGATGAATTGTACTGCACGCACTCGCATACGGGCCTCCTGCTTTGAAGATAGTAAGAATACGGGCGCGGGGAAACCTAATACCTTACTAATTTTATAATTTTTAGTCTGAGACAGGTGTGTGTCATCATAGGGGTGTAGTCATAAGCTGAGTGTATGAGGCCGGACCGAAGGATAAAGATGAGAACGTTTCTCGCTAAGCTGCTGCGGGACGATCCGGGCAGCGTCGGGCTGCAGCCGGAGACGGCAGCCCGGATGAGGTATGGGCCGCCTTTTACCACACCAGAGGCGGCATTTGGCTCGTGAAATCGGTGCCGCCGCGGTATATTGTGAGGGTGGAGGAGTTATATGGCTGCGTCAAAGAAAAAACCGACCCGGAAAGAGCAACTGCTGGAGGAAATAGAAAAGCTGCTGCCGCAGATAGACGCGGAGGGGCTCAGTTTTCTCATCCAACAGGCCACTACCCTTATCTATAACCAGAAGGTAGAAGAGCTGAACCGAAGCCGCGAGGTTGCTGCCCGGACTACAGAGCCGGACGGCAAACCGGAGGAGAGTTCCGAGGAGGTGCCCGAGGTGGCAGAGGCATCCAGGCGAAAAGCGGGGGCCGAGCGGCCGGTGGAAGTCTTTTTCGAAGCGGGCAAAAACCGGAGCACTTATTTTATGGATGTAAAGGGCAAGCGGGCAATTCTCGACCAGGGCGAGCTGATGCGGATGGTAAAGATTGCGCAATCCGCCGAGAATCAACGGACAGCCCAGGAGCGGGTATACCGCTGGCTGAAAAACAATCGCGACGATGTGCTCTTCGACTGCGGGATTCACCCGAAGGACCAGAAGATCGCCGCAATTTGCGAGAGATTACAGAACGATTTTTCTATACGAGAGGATTAGCCCTCCGGCAGCGGATCCAGGATGGCGTGGATGCGCTCCATAACCGAATCGTCCAGTTTTTCGAGCAGATCGAGGGCTTTCATATTCTCCTGCACCTGCTGCGGCCGGGATGCCCCGGTAATGGTGGTGCTGACGTTCGGATTTTTCAGGGTCCAGGCCAGGGCCAGTTGTGCCATGCTGCCGCCCAGCTCCTGTGCAATCTTTCCGAGTTTGGGAACCGCTTCAAACAGGGCTTTGCGTTCCTCGCTTAGCATCCGCTCCTTCAGCCATTCATAACCGGGGAGGTTCAACCGGGAGTCAGCGGGGATTCCGTCGGTGTACTTGCCGGTCAGGAGGCCCGAATAGAGCGGCGACCAGATGGTTGTGCCAAGTCCGATTTGCGAATAGAGTCGGCGGTATTCCTCCTCGACACGTTTACGGTGGAACATGTTGTACTCGGGCTGTTCCATAGTCGGCGGTACCAGGTTGTACTGCCGGGCTATCGAGTAGGCCTCCATAATCTGCTGGGCTGACCATTCCGAGGTTCCCCAGTACAGCACTTTGCCCTGTGCGATGAGGTCGCTCATTGCTCTGACTGTCTCTTCGATGGGTGTGTTTTCATCCGGCCGGTGACAGAAATAGAGGTCCAGATAGTCTACGTTCAGGCGCTGCATTGCCTGGTGGCAGGCTTCGATCACGTGTTTGCGGCTGAGACCGGTCTGGTTCGGTTTTCGCTCGGGCGCACTGCCGAACATCACCTTGCTCGATACTACATACGAGTCGCGCCGCCAGCCTGCGTCTTTGAGTACCTCGCCCATGATCTCTTCTGACTTCCCCGCGGCATAGGCCTCGGCGTTGTCGAAGAAGTTCACTCCCGCCTCATAGGCGGTGTACATGCATTTCTTTGCGTTTTCCACTTGCAGCTGATTCGAAAAAGTTACCCATGAGCCGAATGAAAGGGCGCTTACCTGCAGCCCCGCTCGGCCTAATCTACGATAGTGCATATTCACTCCTTTACCTGCTCTAATGGTAGTGGATTCGACGGCCATGTTCAAACTGCCGGGACAATTTACTGCTCTGTGCGGCTGCTATGGATGCTCTCCAAGGCCGGCAGTTCGCGGCAGCCCCGGTTTGATTTTTACGTGTTACTTTACTAAGGTTAATAGTGTGTTCAAAAAATTGTGAGTATTAGCTGCCGACGCCACTATATATTGGGTGCTTGAATCTGACACCCCAAATTTTTGAACACTAAGTAAGACATAAACACACAGATAAATGCCCTTGCGGCAGAGGGCGCAGGAGAACAAACTTGGATACGAATAAGAATTTTTTAAAAGTAGACGAACTACTCGAGTTGGCTATCAAGTTTGAACAGGAATCAGCAGACTATTATCGCACACTTCAGAATCATGTCGCAGACAGTAGGGTTCTCGACATGCTCAAGGAACTGGAACAGCAGGAGATCGAGCACCGGGATATACTGAAAAACTTTGAACTCGAAGATAAACCGTATCCGATGCTTCAATTCGGCCCCTCCTTCGACATTACCCTTCCAGAAGTGCAGAGTGAATCGCCTACACTCAGGGAGCTTATGGATGTAGCAATCGAGAGGGAAATCGTCTCACGGCAGATATACAATACTACCGCCGGACAAGTCTTCGGGAATCTGGCACAGGTACTGCAGGATCTGGCTGCATTCGAGGGCGAACACGAGGCAAAACTGAGAGATCTGCGCGCATATTTGATGGGGGAAGATCTTTCATAGCACGATGGACAGGGACCACAACTTTAGAATCGCTATCAGTTTGTTATTTCAATTAAAATAGACCGTTTTCTCGTCCATCAACCTTTTCGCCAGAGATTCCACTTCGCTCCAGCGGTTCTTCAGCAGTTTGTAGGCAATTTGTTCTATCTGTGTGTATTTCCGATCTATCCCTTGTGCTTTTAGTAAGCGCAGGGTGTTTTTTGTAAAGGCTCTATCCTCATTAAAATGATCGGAGAGATAGGAGTCATCCTGTGCCCCTGCCAAATCTACGGCGAGCGAGCCGGACAGCTTCAGGATCAATATTGAGTAAAATATTTTAAAATCGTATCTTGAGGGCGGCTGGCCATCTTTGCACACCAGCCGGCCGAACATAAGCTGTTCTTCATCAAAATAGTCCTTGAAGCTTACCGTTTTGGTAGCCCACAGGGGAGACACATCCTTTTTTATGGTTGTTGATTCAACATCGAACCCCATCTGCCACGCCGCAACCACATGTCCAGCTTCATGATACGCAAAGCTCTTCAATTCCGTTTACCGCCCTTCGGTTTGACGAGCAAACCAGTCAGTATATCATGGAATTCACATATCACCAAATTTTTCCTTCGACCCATAAGTTTCATCCCATAATATGGCACATAATTTCATTAAAATTACAATATTGCAATTTTGAAATATCGTTCCACTTTGTGAAATTTTCTCTTGACGACTGCAGAAAGCAGGTTTAAGCTTATCAAAACATTAATGGAGGACAAGCAGCATGAAAAAGAAAATTTTTATTCTTACTTTGCTGGTGCTACTTATCAGTAGCGTAACCTTATTCGCCCGCGGGGGTCAGGAAGAGGCCGAGACGGAAGGCCGTCCGGTAGTAAAAGTTGCAAGTAACGTTCAGATACCTTTGAGAATCTATTTCGAAGGTGAAGAAATCAAAGGGTATGAGTATGAAATCTACAAAGAGGCCCTGAATCGAGCCGGCTATGACGTCGAAGTTGTAGACGTAGCTTTCGCCGGCATTTTCGCAGGGCTCCAGGCAGAGAAGTGGGACATTGCTGCCTCTAACGTGTTCATCACCAAAGAGCGGGCCAAAGAGATGGATTTTAGCGAACCTTATCTGGAAAGCTATGATTGTCTCATCGTACGCGAAGATGACAAATCAGTAAAAGAGCTCGCAGATCTGGAAGGCAAGGTGGTTGGTACCGAAGTTGGAACTACCCAGGCTGCATATGCAGAGAAGCTGAGAGCTCAGTACGGTCCGTTTGAAATCCGCGGATTTGAAGATAAAGAGACTCAGTTGCTCGACCTCGAACTGAAACGAATCGATGGTCTTACGCTTGGTTATCCGGATGCGGTTCTCTACATTCAGGAACGCGGAATGTTTGAAATCCTCGGACATAGCGATGACAACTTCATGATCGGCGCCTTCTTCCGTAAGGGAGACCCCTTGCAGAAAGAGTTCAATGCTGCCCTTCAGGAAATGAAAACAGACGGCACCGCCGGCAAAATCTACGAAAAATACTTCGGAGAAGAAGCTCCCGCAGGTTCTGCCCCAGTGCGCGTTTTCGATGAACCCTACCAACCGTAAGATATTAGAACCTCGACCTTAATAATTGCCCGCCTCAGGCTTATACCTGTGGCGGGCTTCATAATCACACGCTTCATGTATAGTACAGATTGGAGTAAATTAGCATGAAATCAACATTGCTTGAGCGATTAAAAATACATATGAATGAGAGATACGGCCATTTACCGTGGTTTCGACGCTATGAATTCCTGGTGCCAGGCTTGATTATAACCTTTCTGCTTTCGCTGGTTATTCTGCCGGAACAGGGACGGCCGGAAAACGTGATGAGTTTTGCCGCAGTCCTGCTCATTTTCATGCTTTTCTTTGGATTAGCAATTCTCATAATAACCGATCGAGAGAAACCGGTTTTTCTGAAACGAATAAGCAGCTTACTGATAATCCTGCTCTTCTTCGTATTCTTCTATCAGTTCAGTGGTACTCAGTGGGACAGAGTCCGCTACCAATTCCTCAATGTGGAGAAGTTGGAGGGAGTCTGGCCGCTTTACTTAAACGGTCTACTGGTTACCCTTAAGCTTTCAGCCATCTCCGCAGCTGCGGCCATGGCGATCGGATTGATACTCGGCATTCTCCGTTCTCTGCACAATCCGGTACTCGAGTTAATTCTGAGTGCCTACATCGACTTTTTCCGTGCGATGCCGTTGATTGTTAACATGGTTATTGTCTTTTACGCACTTCCGTTTCTCGGAATAAACCTGAATGCCTTCTGGTCGGCCGCAACCTCTCTTATTCTGATGAACTCCGCCTACCAAGCAGAAATCTTTCGTTCTGGAATCGAGAGTATTCCTAAGCGGCAGGTGGAAGCGGCGCGGTCGCTCGGCTTACGCCCCATGCAAGCGATGCGGTTAGTCATACTACCACAAGCTGTGCGGGTAATCATTCCACCGCTCTCAAACAACCTGGTCAGCTTAGTCAAGGATACCGCAGTTGCCTATGTAATTACAGTTCCGGAATTATTAACGAAAGCCCGGCACGCAGTGGTGTGGAAGCGTAATCCGACACCGATCATAATTTCAATGTTTATATATCTGGCAACGTTACTGCCGCTTACCAGATACACAAGATTCTTGGAAAACAGGAGCAAACGATGGGTCAAAAGATAGATACACAGAAAAATGAGCAACCGGCGATCATCCAAGTGAGCGATCTGCATAAATATTTCGGTAATTTTCATGTCCTGAAGGGACTTAATGCGGAAATTAACCGCGGTGAAGTAGTTGCTATGATAGGTCCTTCAGGCAGCGGAAAGAGTACCTTTCTGCGCTGCTTGAACCGTTTAGAAGAACCGACCACCGGAAGCATTAAGATCGACGGAACAGAGATCGTAGATCACCGAATCGACATTAACAAAATTCGCACCGAGATCGGAATGGTTTTTCAGGACTACAACCTCTTCCCGCATCTGAATGTAATTCAAAACGTTACCCTTGCACCGGTAAACGTGCGGCGTATGAAATACAAGGAAGCTGAAGAGATTGGAATGAACCTACTGGAGCGCGTCGGAGTAGCGGAGAAGGCAAAACAGTATCCATCCAATCTTTCCGGCGGACAACAACAGCGCGTAGCAATAGCACGGTCCCTGGCAATGCAGCCGAAAATCATGTTTTTTGATGAACCAACCTCGGCGCTGGACCCGGAGATGATTCGTGAGGTATTGGATGTGATGCGGGGCCTTGCTGAAAGCGGAATGACCATGGTGGTTGTAAGCCATGAGCTGGGATTTATCCGCGAAGCGTCCAACAAGGTCTTAGTGCTCGAAGACGGCTTAGTAATCGAAGAAGGCACGCCCGATAAAGTCTTCAACCATGCAGAGAACCAGCGAACCCAGCAGTTCTTGAGCATGATTCTGTAGACGGAGGAAGATATGCAACCGAACAATTTATGGTCACGGTACAAGCAGAAATACGGCCATCTTCCATGGTTTAGACGCTATGAGTTTCTCATTCTGTTTTATTTAGTTTATACAGTCTACACTCTGTTCTTAATGCCGCCGAAGGGTTCCCTCACCCTGTGGACAGGGCTGGAAGTAATATTTTCTTTCTTGCTCTATATCGCAGTGCTGGTGGTAGTACAGATGGACCGTGAAAAGCCCGTATGGCTGAAAAACATTCTTGCAATCCTTCTATTCGTTCTGTTCGGATGGCTGTTCTACCGCTATTCCGGCGCCAGGTGGAGCGAACTGAACAAGTATTTTTTCAACTTTGCGATAATGACCGAGGGTAATTTCATGAGTACCAGAGAGGCCTCGAATAACTGGGTGCTTATGTTCATGGGCTTATGGACCGCAATCAAGATATTTATTTATTCATTGATTTTTTCAACCTTTCTGGCACTAGGTCTGGCGGTAATCAGAAATATTGTGAATGATAAATTGCTCAATATTTTTATCGATCTGTATGTGGATGTGTTCAGGGCAGTTCCTCCGATCGCACTTCTGATAGTGGTGTACTCTTCACTCCCCTACTCGGGGATTGTGTTATCTCCCTTTGCCACCGGTGTGTTGACACTTACGCTCATCGAAGGTGCGTATCTGTGCGAGGTCTTCCGCTCGGGCATTGATGCTATTCATAAGAACCAGATAGAATCCGCCCGATCTCTTGGACTGACCGCCTGGAAGGCGATGCGATTAGTCGTTATACCACAGGCTATCAAGATTATTATTCCTCCGTACACCAACCGACTTATCGGTTTGATGAAACGAACGGCCGAATGTTCGGTAATAGCTATTGCCGAGATCCTCCAGACTGCTCAGCAGCTGCAGTCTTGGTACTCAAACGCAACACCGCTCATTATCGGCGCCGGCATGTATATGTTGGTACTACTGCCTATGACTAAGTTAGCTACAATTGTAGAAAACCGGCGTCATAGTGCATAAATATGAAGACAGATTTAATTGAGAAGGAGACAAATTATGGAAACAAGAAACAACTGGGAGATGCCGGCCGAGTTTCCAGGACAGTTTTATAGTGTAGAGGCGCGCCGCGGACGGGAATTCGTGCTGCGACTGCCCCACGATTCTGATCCGGTAGTAGCAATTGGAAATTTTGCGAAAGAGAAGAACATACGCTTCGGAAAGGTTCACGCAGCTTATATGGGCGCGTTTCGACCGGCCAAATTTCTTGTGTGGACACCGGACACCCAAAATCCTGAAAACTGGCATCATGAACAGGTTATGGAGATTCAGAACCTCAATATGCTGCTGGCCTGTGCCGGTCAAATCGGTATTAAGAAAAACTACGAAGGCCGCGAAGAGTCGTTTGTAGCCCTCCATTTTGTAACCGGCGGAGCATGGGATGTGCCTACTATCGGAGGACACCTTGTGGAAGGAACCAAAGTAGCTGGTGTTATGGCTTTTTATGTAACCGAAATACTGGGTATCGATGTGCTGTTGCCCTCCTCAGGGGAAGTAGCCAAACAGGGCGATTTTCCGGAAAACTGGTACAAAGAAATTGATTAACTTGAGTAAAAGGAGCAAAACCAGATGAGAGTATTGATAACCGGGGGAACCGGATTCGTAGGCATGACCTTGGCGGAGGATCTCACTGACCAGGGGATAGATGTGGTGCTCTTGGCCCGCAGACCGATGCTTCCGGCAATGAAGGCATCCTTGAATGGCCGCAAGGGCAAGTACTTTTTTTTCAAAGGTGACATCCTCAGCCCAGAAAGCTTGGATGAAGTCATAAAAAAATATGATATAGACACAATCGTACACGCCGCAGTAATCACCCCTGATGAAGAGCGCGAGAAAGAACAAAGCCGCTTGATCGCCCAGGTAAACTATATGGGCAGCATTGAAGTCCTGGAGGCGGTCAAACGAAATAATGTGAAAAGGCTGATCTATACCAGCTCAGGAGCGACGTACGGCGACGCATCCTTCGAAGCCGAATGGCTCGATGAAGGGGAGAATCGCCCCAAACCCAACGCGCTCTACGGTATTAATAAATTCGCCAGTGAAGAGGCTGCCTTACGGTACAAGAAAATCTTCGGCATAGACGTGGTTATCGGCCGAGTCGGCGGTGTTTTCGGGGCTTGGGAACGATACACCGGAGTACGCGACA
>CAZAMY010000049.1:0-10037 GCA_964485995.1 uncultured Sediminispirochaeta sp. | reverse complement strand
GGCGGTTCACCCCGAGTCCTACGGAATTGTGCAGCAGATGGCCGCCGACCAGGGCTGCAGTGTGGCGGAGCTGATGCAGGGCCCCGAGCGCCGCCGGGCCCTCCGCCTGGAAGTCTACCGCAGCAGCGAGGTCGGCCTGCCGACCCTGCAGGACATCATGGCCGAGCTGGAGAAACCGGGCCGTGACCCCCGCGAGAGTATTGAGGAGTTCAGCTTCGACGCAGGGGTGCACTCCATCGACGATCTGCAGCCGGGGATGGTCCTGCCGGGCATTGTGACCAACATCACCCGCTTCGGCGCCTTTGTGGATGTCGGGGTGAAGCAGGACGGGCTGGTGCACATCAGCGAGATGGCCGACCGCTTTATCCGCGACCCCGGCGAGGTGGTCAAACTGCAGCAGCATGTACAGGTGCGGGTGCTGGAGGTAGACAGCGAGCGTAAACGCATTGCCCTCTCACTGAAATCGGGTTAAGCTGGAACCACGCGCGGGAGGTGGCACTATGGGAAAGACGGGAAACACAATCAGGGGCAGTGCTGCAGCACTCTTGATCACTGCTGTGCTGCTGTTCAGCGGCTGTGCATCCATCGAGCGGATGATCGATCCGGGGCCGGAGGAAGCGGCGGCCGGGCGTCCCACCGGCGAGAAAACCGCCGGAGTGCTGCGGCCAGAAAAACCGGAGACCCTACCACCGTTCGAAAATGAATATACTCGCGAGGGGCTTATCAAGGCGCTGGTGCAGTTCCAGGAATTCTCGGCTATGGCCGAAAGCTTCCAGCCTTACCTGTGGGGCGACCGCATATTCGAGGACCGCCTGGCCACGGTGGCTTGGCTCGAGTCGGGGCCTTACGAACCCGGCCGCGCTGTCACCCTGGCGGTGTACGACGAGGACGGGGTGCAGTACGCCGAAATTACCCGCGGGCTCGTGCAGGAAGTGCCGGGCAAGGGGCGCTGGTGGCGCTTCAGTTATAAAAGCGGCGATACCGACTTTACCTGCGAGTACTTTACCGACCTCAACTCGGTTCCCCGCCAAATTTTGCTGAAAAACAACGCCTCCGGAGAAAGGGTTTCCCGCGACCCCTTTTACACCGAAATGCTGGCCGAATCGGCACCGGCCTCCGGCGACCAGCCGGCCTCCGACAGCCCGGGAACCGGGCCGCCGAGCTGGTTTGACCAGCTGCGGCGCGAAGAGTACCAGGCCCAGCTGAACCCGCTGTATGCCGGCATGGAGATCCTCGGAGAAGAGGCGCAGCTGATCGACGGGCGCTGGCTACGGGCGGTGCACATGCGCAGCGGATCCGGAGACAGGGCGCTGCACGCCTGGTTCTCGCCGGATGTCCGCGGCCGGTTGTTACGTATAAAACGCTCGGATGATCACGTAATAGCCGAGATAGTAGCACGCCGCAGCGGGTACGAGGCGCAGCTGCGGTGACCCTCCGTTGCACTGCAGCATGGCCAAGGACGGCAGTTCGATGCTCTACATTAAGCCCAACACTGCCCGCTGCCAGATGAATATTCCCTGTACACTCCAGAGCAGCAGTCCTGCTTAATCGCGCAGATCTTCTAAGGTTGATTCCATTTCAAAGTACAATTCCATCAGACGTTGTACCTTCGGGTCGTCCACATCGGCCAGTTCTTCAGGACCTACCTGCAGCTCCGCCCCTTCTACTTGGTCGTTGTCCCGGTTTCTCCAGGCCTGGTTCGAGTTGAGGTTGAGGGCGAATTCCATTAATCGAATCTGGCTGTCCTCGAGGAACTCGAGCAGCTCGTCGAGCAAATCACGGTACTTATCGCTCGTGAAATAGTCTTCAAAATTATAGACTATCATACCTCAATAGTACGCCCGTTTAGCGTGCGCTGCAAGCAGAAGTATCTGTAAACAGCACATCTGCCGCCTCGGACTCTCCTGTACCTGTCATCCGGCACCCAAGGCTGCGAGACGGTTCTGAGCGTATTCGGTATGAGCGATCTACAGGCACAGTTGCACGGGCCTTGGCGTATGCCCAGAGAGAAAATGTTGATCTTGAACCAGGTCAGCAGCCGGAACTGGCACACGAGTTAGCAGAAAACGCAGCCCGTCTGGAGGATGAAAATTTTGATAAGGCGGCTGTCGCCGAGGCGACTCTCGAAGCGGTGCGCAGCTTGCGGGGACAGATCGAGGACTGGAAAAACGGCGATCAGTCTGAAAAATTAAGGCGAGATGGGTCGCAACACAGCAAGCTTCTGACCAACAGAAATCAGCAGAAACCGGCCAGGAAAAGGCTTCCAAGGCGGGAGATGCGCCGGTGAATACACAGAATAAGAAATAGTCATTGAATTAATCAAGAAATCGAGGGGCCGGGTGATTAAAATACCCGGTCCCGTTTTACGATTTTGGCGGGAGGTGCTATGCGCTATATTGAGCTGATGAGTGAGGCTGAAATCAAGACTGAAACCGAGCGTAGCAAGCGGGAGTATCGGGATCTTTC
Organism: uncultured Sediminispirochaeta sp.; assembly: GCA_964485995.1. Taxonomy (GTDB): domain Bacteria; phylum Spirochaetota; class Spirochaetia; order DSM-16054; family Sediminispirochaetaceae; genus DSBN01. The sequence continues at coordinate 7,571 of CAZAMY010000049.1, read as the reverse complement.
CAAAATTGAAGCGGACGATGCATTGTTGAACAAGTTTATTGCTTATATTGAAGATGAAAAGCTGAAATACTGATGGAACTCACAAAAGGGAAATCTGCACCCAATGCAGCACCCTCCTTTTACTCATCATAGTGAAACACCTCTTCAAGCGTGCTTTCGAAGCGGCGGGCGATTCTGAAGGCCAGATCGAGCGAGGGGACGTACTTGCCCTTTTCGAGGGCGTTGATGGTTTGGCGGGTGACGCCGATCTCCTCGGCCAGCTGCTGCTGGGTCAGGTCGTACTCAGCCCGCCACACCTTTATCCGGTTGCGTATTCGGTTGGTTTTCATACCCGGCTGCCTCAGCTGCGCCGGCTGTAGATGATGTACGCGATCAGATAGACCACAAACAGAAAGGCAACCGCCAGCGAGAGGGTGGTGCCGGCGACAATAAAATAACGGTCGCTCATGTCGGCTTTCTCCACCCCCAGGGCAATCAGCACGTTGGAGACGATAGCAGCGGTGACGACGAATATCGAGAAGGCCCAGCGGGCGGCATTGCCGGCCAGGCGGTAGTTGCGTTCGTCCTCGGTGACTCCCCGTACAAATGGTTTCAGGATCAGCAGGATGATAAGTGCGCTGGGCAGGGCCAGCAGAGCGATGAACGGGTTTCCTGTGCTGGTACCGTAGCCCAGGACTGCTCCCAGCAGGATAACGAGTGTAAACAGAATAAAACGGTATGTCTTGGGTTTCATAGACAGCCCCTTATGTATTACAAGATATACAAAATGTAAAACAAGTTATACAAAAAGTCAACTAATAATGTCTTTTAGTTATCCTTTCCCGCTTACGCAGCTAGTAAATCGACGGAGTGCCGCGCACTCCCGAATCGGCACTGGCCCAGGTCTATAAAATTGAATCTTATATAAAAAAGTTGATCAATTCTAAGATGGTGCCGTATACTTCTATTACCTGCATCGATTGTCTTCATTGTAAAAACTATGTTTAGGAGTCCTTGTATGAGACGAAGTGGTTCCTCCTTTCTCGGATTTGTGTGGAAAGCGTGTGTACTGACGGTAGTGGTGGCCCTGGTGGCCGGGTGTGCGAGTGCTCCGGGCGGGGTTGCGGCCGGGAAGGATGCTCCATTAGAGGAGCAGGTGTGGACGCTGCTTGAGGAGTGGCAGACGGCGGTGCGCACTCAGGATGTCGACCGCTATATGCGCCTGCACTGGGATGATGCGATCAAGCTGATCGGCCAGCCAAACGGGGTGGTGGAGATTCTGGACGGGGCCGGAGAGATTCGTGAGGAGATGCAGATGGTGTTTGCCGAACAGGGCGAGTTTTTGTCCGAGCATGAGTATCCGCCGGCGGAGTACAGTTTTGACGGGTCGACTGGGATGGCCCAGCTGAAGTTCGGACTGGAAAACCCGAGCTTGATAGAGGCACTTCGCTTTGACGAGCGGGACGGGGAGCTGAAAATAGCCGAGCATTGGGTGTTTTTCCGCTTTTTCCCCGAACCCGAGGCTAGCGAGTTTACCGGGTGGGCCGATGACCGGGGCAACGGCAATGGCCGCCTGGAGCCGGATGAGCAGGAGCACCTGTTTATTGCCACCCATCAGGTGATGTTCGAGCCCGGCCCGGTAGATACGCCTTTGGACGATTTTTTCGACTGGAACGAAAATAGAACGGTAGATCAGTATGAAGCCGAAATTGCGGCCAATGAGATTTTACGCAACCGGATGCGCAGGGTCGACTTGTGGGATGCGGAGTTCGCCTTCCAGCGTGTGCCTCCGGCGGGGCAGGAGTATGTGTCGATACACGATGCGAACTGGTTGACGAGGGCTGTGCTGGATTCAGAAAGTGCTATCCCGGTCGGGCCGACGGGAATGCTTGAGGATGAAGCGGAATTGGCCGAGTTGATCGACATGAACCGCGACAGCATGATCAGCCAAATCGAGGTTGATATATTCCGCGATTTAATTATGCGTGTGGCAGCGGTGAATCCCGCCCCGATTACCTATAACGGCTGGATGCCCGCCTTTACCGGCGATATCAGGCGCTGGGCAGATACGGATTTTAATGATGAGCTTACAGATGATGAGTACAGGAACGCCGGCTTCGAACTGTTTATTGTGACCGTGTTTCAAGACCCGATATTTACTCCCTTGCACCGCTTTTTCGATCGCAACCGGGATAGTTTTCTGGTGGAATTGGAGCAGGAGTGGGCCCGCGATTTTATATTCGGGTTTCTGTTCCCCGCGGCGGTTGAAATGGGCGTGGAGGTATACGACTGGAAACAGGACGCGATAGTGGAGTATAGCTTCGATTTCGACGGCGACCCGCAAATTACGCAGGCTGAGCAGCAGTCTGTGCGCGGTTTCATTACTGATTTTGCCCGCCAGTTTTGGCAGGAAAACGACCCGAATGGTACGCCCCACCGCTGGGTCGACTACAATGATGATGGTGAAATCGAGATGTGGGAGGGAGATATATTCCGGGATAAACTCTACCAGGCCCTGTTGAAAACCTGGCTGCAGCTGCCCTTTGAGGAGGCCAACAGCCTGACCGTTCGCTCGGCTCTGGATGAAGCGGCCGATTCGAACGGCGACGGCATGCTTTCGCGTGCAGAGCGTGAGTGGATGATTGACGGTTTAATGCAGCCGCACGAAGTCAGCAGCGATTTCGATCGGCAGATCGACTTTGACGGCAACGGTGAACTGACTATGGACGAGATATACCGGGCCCAGGACACCGGGGTAATTCCGGTGGGCGAGGCATCGGCCGAACGGCGGGTGGCCTCCTTGGACTTCGGCGGCGGTGAGGCATTGGCTGCGGCTGGCGGTCAGGGCGAGGGTGAGCCTATCAGTGCTACCACGGGCGCGAAAGATTCCGAGACAGGTTCCGTCGTGGTACGCCGCAGCCGGGCATCCACTCCGGCGCGGGTAAAGGCTGTTTCCTCATGGGGCAGCAGTTTGGCGGTACTGGGGGTTCGGGACATGACCGAAAAGATGGGCCTGGGCCAGACAAATCTGCTGGTTTCCTTCCTCGAAAATGCCTTTGTGAACTACGGCAATGTAACGGTGGTCGACCGGCAGAACCTCGAGAAGATAATGGAGGAGTACAAATATCAGACCAGCGCCCTGGTGGATGAGGAGACGGCGGTTGAGATCGGAAAACTGTCCGGCGCCGACGCAATTGCCATCGGCAATCTCAGTAAACTGGGCGATACCTTTTATCTGCATCTGAAGATTATCAATGTGGAGTCCGGTGCGATTATCGGATCGAGCATTTCCCAAGGGCTCTCGGAAAACGACTTTCTCGGCATGTGCGACGGGGCGGTGGAGCCCCTGTTCTAACTTCGGCCGGGGTAACGGCCGGTTCTACTACATGCGCCACTGTGCTATGCTGGGGCTATGGAGTACAACTGCCCCCTGTGCGGCGGCGAACCCGGAGCGCGTGTGGAAGAGTGGGTGGTGGTGAAGGCTGCCCGCTACTATCACTGCCGGCACTGCGATCTGGTGTTTCTCGATCCGTTGCAGCGCCCAGAGGAATCCCGGGAACGTGAACGCTACCTTGAACACAACAACTCCTCAGAGGACGAAGGCTATGTGGCCTACCTGCGCGGTTTTGCCGATGAGGCACTGCTGCCCTACGTTGGGCCGAGGGGACCCGGGCAGTCCGGGTCGCCGGCGAGGGTGTTGGATTTTGGCAGTGGTCCGAATCCTGTGTTCGCCGGCGTGCTGAAGGGGATGGGCTTTCAAGTGGATACGTATGATCCGCTGTTTGCGCCGGGTTTGGAGTGGCGGGGCCGGCGCTACGATGCGGTCACGGCCGTCGAGGTAGCCGAGCATCTGTTTCAGCCTTTTGTTGAGTTTCAGCGGCTGCGGAGTATTCTGCGGCCGGGCGGATATTTGGCACTGCGGACTCTGCTGCACTATTCAGACCGGCAGCGCTTTGCCGGCTGGTGGTACCGGCAGGACCCGACGCACGTCTGCTTTTATTCGGCCCGCAGTTTCGAGGTGTTGGCCGGTCGCCTGGATATGCGTCTGGTGGATATCAAAGCTGGGCGCAGTATTGTGCTGCAGCTCTAATGATGAGGCCCGGCTCTTAGTTCGGCTTGTCTGTGATACACGTTGTAGAGCACTGCTATCTCAGCTGTATTCGGGCCGAGAAGGTGGGGCTGTCATCCTGCAGGTAGCCGTACACTGTCGACCTCGAGTCGGAATCGCAGCGGCGGAGTTTTACTTTGTCCATGTACGATGCAGCCTGCAGATAGTTAATCGAAAAGCGCAGGTGTTCGACTGCATCAATCTCCGCGGGGGTGTAACAGTCGAGAAACCAGCGCACATAGCGGGTGTTGTTCACATGATCGTTCTGATCAAGGTCGGAGTAGCGGGCGGTTACTTCTAGTTCGCGGCTGCACTCTGTTTCTTCGGAATTTATTTTCGGGGCGGCCTCTGGCAACGCACCTTCGAGCTGATCGAGGGGGTACTGGGCAAACAGCTTCTGCGGACGCACCGGCCGTAATGATTCGGTGTTCAGCAGCAGCCAGGCACTGGTGGCGCGGGCACAGGTAGAGCCATCGGAGGCCTGCAGCAGAAAATCGCGGTTTGCAAACGGCCCCTTCGGGGTTTTAGGCCAGGTTTCGATCCGCAGCTGATCCCGGTGGTGAGGAAATGCATCGACTTCCAGCATAAGCCGCGAAAGAACCCACATTAACCCCTCTTGAACGCAGTAGGTCTCACCAAAACCGAGTTGTTCGGCTTGCAGAAGAGCAGCTTCCTGAAACAATGCGAAAAAAGAGGGCAGCGAAAGCCTCCCCCGCGCATCGGTTTCACTGTAGAGGACGGTGTGGGGCATCTGGTAGATATAATCTTCTTTAATCACATCTCTACTCTATGGAGAATTGATAGATAGTGCAAGGGGAGTGTTGTAGCAGCTTAGCTCAGCAATTCAGGCTTTCCATCCTACGGCTTTTGGGTGTATTCTAATCGGATATGAAGCGCTTTCTTTACCGACAACAAGGTCGTCATTCTCTCGAACTGAAAATTCGATATCTCATTCATAGCCGGTATAAGCAGCGCAAAAACTACTTTAATATCAAGTTGTACCTCTTTTTTCCGTATTCCTTCAATATCAACCCGAATAGTTATCCCAAAGAGCATTTCTACGAAGACCAGAAGCTCTACCTGCGTTTTAACACCCCTGTGTTTTCTCTGGAGGAGCTTATCTCAGAGGAGAACTCTCCGTTTGTCCGGGCTCGCTCGATGCTGGACCGGTCCGGCGACCGGTCTGCTGAGTTTAATTTCGGGAATTATGTATATGAAACCAAACTCTGCGGAAGTGTTTTCAAATCCGTGCTGCGGGATTCCTATTATAAAACCCGAAAGAGGGTAAAACGGGAGCCGCCGCAGGAGTGGAGTGACGAGATCTCTGCGATGGTCGATGCTATGGCCGAAGTGGCCGGCCATTTCCACGCGTCCGCCAGCCGTGTGGAGGAGTTCTCCGAGAAGGTGCGTTATCATACTATCCTGATTGATGAATATATTTCACTCGAGCTGGAAAAATACATGCTCTGGCTGCTGGATTTGATGTATTCATACCGCATTACTGCGGACATCCTGCCGCAGTTGGAAAAGGTTGTCAGTACGGAGATGGAGTATCGGCGACACTCTGGGTATGCATCCGTGAGCGATGTAAGTGAAAATCCAGATGAATATGAGGAGTATGCGTACCGTGCCAAAATACTGAAACGGTACAGCAGCGAGGTTCTGTTTTTTAATGTGCGGCGCAAACAGCAGGGGAAACGGGTGGAGCATGTGCTGTATGCGGTTGCTGCCGGAATCGCAATGTTTATTGCAACCGCTATTGCATTTATGGGACAAACCTGGTTCGGCAACCTGAGTACCTCTCTGTTCATTCTTCTGGTGGTCAGCTACATGCTCAAGGACCGAATCAAGGACATATTCAGGGATCTCTTCAGCCGGTCAATCGGTTCTTTCTTCTATGACCGCGGAGTGAAAGTCTATGACCCGCGGGCAAAGCGGAAAATGGCCTATGTAAAAGAGCGAGTTGCATTCAGCGATTTTGCGCACCTGCCGGCAGAGATCCAGAAAATCCGCAGCCGCAGCTCTTTTGAGAAATTTTTGGCTACTACTGCATCCGAGACGGTTCTGGTGTATGAAAAAAATATTCGGCTCAATACGAGGACCATCAAAAAGCTGCATTCGAGAATCAAAGGTGTGGCCGATATCAACATCATTAGTCTCAAAAGACTGCTGCGGTACCTTACGGTGCAGCGTCGAGAGATCCCGCTCGTTTCAGAAGGCCGCGTGCAAAAGCTTATACCTGTCAAACGAATATATCATCTCAATGTGATAGTATGGTACCAGGGGGATGATGCCGTGTTCATAGACCGCATCCGGCTGATAGTGGACGGAAAAGGGATTAAGAGGATTGAAAAGGTTGATTCTGTAAATGCCGGTTGAATATCAGTCTGTCTATCCTGCCATCCAGCCGCCGTCTACCATGAGGTTGATACCGGCAATATAAGTAGCCTCCTCACTGGCCAGGAAAAGGGCCGCATTGGCAATATCCTCGGGGTTCCCCAGGCGTGGCATAGGGGTTCGGTTTTTTGAGTAGTCCAATGGGTCGGCCGCAGAGACAGGTTTTCCCGTCAGTACTCGTCCCGGAGCAACAGCGTTGCAGATGATGTAATCCTTGGCGTAGTCTACAGCAATCTGACGGGTCATATACACAACTGCACCTTTGCCCACGCCGTAGGCAAAATTGTTAGGCGCACAGATCATTCCGTGCTGTGATGAGATATTTATTATACGACCACGGGCTTCACCGCGAACTTCCTGAGTGAGCATCTGTTGAATTGCGCGTTTGCAGCCGAAAAAGACCCCTTTGGTATTGATGGCCATAACCCGGTCGAACTCCTCTTCACTTGTTTCGAGAAGAGGTTTATCCACTCCAATCGCCGCATTGTTTACCATCACATCCACAGAACCGAACTTCTCCACGGCTCGGCTGATCAGAGCGTCCATGTCGCTCCAGTTCGAAACATCCGTCCTTATGAACTCAGCGGAGCCGCCCCGAGATTGTATGAGGTCGGCAGTTGGCGTTCCGCCTTCCTTCACTTCGGTAGTGATATCGGCCACCATCACCTGAGCACCCTCGTCTGCAAACTTGAGAGCAATTGCCCGGCCTATCCCCGAGGCTGCACCGGTTACCACTGCTGTTTTTTTAGAAAGTCTTTTCATCTGCATACCATCCATACCCTGCTCATATTCCGCTTGACACGTCTACCTTTCAGGTTTTTAATAATATGGAACGATATTCCAGAGTGTGGACTCTTGTCAATAGAAAATCGAGGTGGAAGTAATGAAAACAGATGAATGCGGCATCGATCTGAAAAGTATAGCGGAACAGTTCGAGAGCACGGGAGTGCTGCTGTCCTGTCCCAATAGTATCACGTATGTTACCGGAATTGAATTTCCCTTTGCAGGTTCGTTCCCCGAACGGCCGATAGCCAGTCTGATCCTTGACTCAGAAACAGGAGTGATGATTTGTCCCTTCGAGTGGGGC
>CAZAMY010000048.1:0-10071 GCA_964485995.1 uncultured Sediminispirochaeta sp. | reverse complement strand
CAAGGTAAAAACCACCTTCAGTGATTCCTTGGCCCATCAAATCGAGGCTGGCTCCGACCTGTTTCTGATGCCTAGCCGTTACGAACCCTGCGGTCTGAATCAGATCTACTCGCTGCGCTACGGCACTTTGCCGATTGTAAGAGAAACCGGCGGCTTAGCCGATACAGTTGAAAATTACGACAGTCAAACCGGTGCAGGAACCGGCTTCATGTTCCGTGATCTTTCTCCCGAAAGCATCTTTCGAACGACCGAATGGGCAGTTTCTACCTGGTATGAACACCCCGAGCACTTTAGTCAGATGCAAAAACGAGCAATGACCCGCCATTTCTCTTGGAAGGACTCCGCCGCCCACTATGTGGATCTATACGAAAAACTACTCGGCGCCTAACTTCTTTTCAAGACGCCTGCGTCGATAGAGTAGCTCCTTGAATTGGTTTCCGCTCAGTACTGCTCGCCGCCCCAACAGCGGCTGGATCAAATCGAGAGCCGCTTGCGGGTTCTTATCTACATGCTCCAGCAGTTTGGCGGTCTCTACCACTTGAAAATATCCCGGACGAATGGCCAGCATACCTGCAAGTGCAGAGCGCAGCTCCGGCCGCGCACGCATCCGTTTGTAGTGCAGCGCCAGCGCGCGCCCGGCCCTCTCGTTTCCGTGAAGCAGTTCATCCTCCAACAGAGTTAACCCGCGCATATCACCCTTCGAAAGAAGAATATGGCCGATTCCCGTTCGCGCTGCACTATCCGGAAGAAGCCCGGGCTGCGCTGCCAGCTTTTCTATGTGGAAAAGGAGCCGTGCCAGCGACTCGATATCCTGCAGATGATGGGCTACTACCCGCTGCATACACTCACAATTCTGTGCACGCAAAAACTCCTGATAACACTCAGGAATCAGGGCACCCGGAATATCCGATTCTCTGAAGATTCCCAAGACACGCCCTTCGATACTGCCGAGATTGCAGCGCTCCAGCACTTGGCCCCATATTTTACGGGTTGGATACAGCAGGTCCAGCTGCCGCGGCATATCAGCCGTACGAAACCCGTGCAAGCGCAGCCGGTTCAGAAGAACATGCCGGTCAAACCCCTTTCCGTTATACGAGACGTACAGTTTCCCGTCCGACAGATAAGAGACTATCTCACGGATAAACTCCGGCTCTCCGGGGTAGTCCGCCAGTAAGAGCTGGTCAATCTGCAGATATGCTCCTTCGAAGCGGCCGAATCCGGCTAAAAACAGCACAGTTCCGGCACCACCGGAAAGGCCGGTGGTCTCAAAATCGTAGAAGACCAGATCCTCCAGCAATGCACGGTCGTGTAATAAGACCCCCTCTAAGCACCGGTCCTCCTCCGGATAGTGCAGCCGCTCGCTACGCCGCCATACATACGGGGCAAGCTGAGTCCAGCCTTGCCACGGCAGAGGAACGCCCGCTTGTTCCTCTGCTGCTGCGGAGTTCGATTCACTGCTTCGGGACTGCTCCGCCGCACGCATAGCCCTTAATTGCTGCAGTCTGCCGGACAGTTTCGCCACGCGCTCTACACCTCCTCCAGCTTTTGCAGCCTGTCGAGCCAAGTTTTGAAAAACTCAATAACTGCGTTTTTTTTATTATCTTCCGTTTTTCCCTCATCCGGCCCTATACAGCTCGGACATCCGTATTCACAGCTGCACTGCCGCACCAGATCGTAGGCTGCCGATAGTATCTGTTCCCGCTTCTCGGCAAATCCCTCCGAAAGCCCGATTCCACCCGGGGCAGTGTCGTAGACATAGATGGTTGGAACCTCAGTAAAGGGATCCTTCAGGCGTTCAGCCAGGCCGATATCCGATCGCTCGCAGAGTAAAAACACGGGAGCAACATTCTTTATGAGCGTGCCGATATGGGATATGACATGTTCACGGATTTCGGGATTGACCGCCTCCATAGCCTGGGCTGCAGCGCCGCCGGCCTCAAAAGCCATCAACACCGCCCGCGTATGAATCTCCTCTTCGGGCAGATGTATATCCCCGTAGCCGAGGTTCTCATGGGTGCCGAATTTCAGCTTTTTATACTTCGCCACCTGGCTGCGCACCAGCACATCACCACTGATTACCCGGCAGTCGGAGTAGGCCTCCGAATTATCAACTTCCAGAACCTTTATATCGGTTTTTACCACAGAGTCGGTATAGTAGTTGAGCTGCGACTCCGTAATATAGCATTTGAGGTTTTCGATATCCAGCTCCAGCGACAGAAACTGCCGGTCACGGTGGAGATAGACCGCATTCGGAAATAACAGCTCCTTCGCGGAAGGCACGTCCATCTCTCCAATCACCTCATTCCTGCCCCCAGTGGTATCGATAATAACCACGCTGCGCGGAGATGTGGTGCGCAGACTCACCTCCTCAGCTGGATAACCTTTTCCCGACCAATACCAGCGGCCGGCGCTTCTACGAACAGTGCCACTCTCCTCTAAATAGGAGAGCACCTCATCCAGCTCCTCCGCAGCCATACTCTTTCCGAAAGAGTCGTCCTCTCCGAACGGCAGCTCGAAAACGGCACACTTGAGGTGATCGATTAAGACATACAGATTGTCCGGGTTTATCCAGGCGGATTCGGGGCTGCGCCCGAAAAAGTAATCCGGATGCTGTACCAGGAACTGATCGGTCGGAGCAGCGGAGGCAATCAGAACGGCAATAGAGACGTTGTTGCGCCGGCCCGCACGGCCGGCCTGCTGCCAGATGGAGGCGATCGAAGCCGGCATACCGGCCAGAACCGCCGCATCCAAAGCCCCTATATCGATTCCCAGCTCCAGGGCATTGGTCGAAACCACACCGTGAATACGCCCTTCCCGCAGCCCTTTCTCTATTTCGCGGCGCTCATTGGGCAAATATCCCCCTCGATACGATTCAATACGCAGCCGCTCGTTTTCAGTGTATAGATTCGCAACCGCCTTTTTTATATACGAGGCGATCAATTCAGTTCGCAGTCGTGAACGCGCAAAGACGATGGTTTTTACCTGCCGGCGTAAAAAAGTAAGCGCTGTGTTTTTGGCCTCCAGCACCACCCCTCGCCGGATCCCCTGCACGGCGTCTACCAGCGGGGGATTGTATAGCACAACGTGCTTTTCACCGGAGGGGGCTCCGTTCTGATCGATGAGAGTGACCTTCTCCTCAATGATCTGCTCGGCCAGCTCCTGCGGATTGCCGATAGTCGCCGAACAGAGAATAAACTGCGGTGAACTGCCGTAGAACTCGGCAATTCGTTTCAGCCGGCGGATAAGATTGGTCATATGCGAGCCGAATATACCGCGGTACGTATGAACCTCGTCAATTACTACGTAACGAAGGTTACTCAAAAACTTTATCCACTTCGGATGATTTGGCAACACGCCGGCGTGCATCATATCCGGGTTCGATATCACTATCCGCCCGCTCTCCCGGGCCGAAACCCGCAAAGATTGTGGGGTGTCTCCGTCATAGGTTGCGACCTTCAGAGGCAGCGCACCGCCGAGCACGATTTCATTCAGCTCGGACTGCTGGTCCTGACTCAGAGCCTTGGTGGGAAACATGTAGAGGGCCCGCATTTCGGGATGTTCCAGCAGTGTCTGAACCACCGGCAGATTATAGGAGAGGGTTTTCCCGCTGGCAGTCGGCGTAACTACAACTACGTGTTCGCCTCTCCGGGCAGCTTCATAGGCTTCCAGCTGATGGCTGTACAGCCGGTCTATGCCGCGCTTCTGCAAAAGCGCATGCAGTTCCGGCGATAAACCCTCCGGCAGTGGAGAATAGCTGCCGGCACGCATCGGGACAGTGTGCCAGTGACTTATCTGGGCCGCGAACTGCGGGTCTTTTCTCAGCTTTTCGAGCAAATTGTCCATAGTATCCATGGAAACCAATAGTATCACTTTTTTTCTGTAACCTGAAGAATCTTCACTTGTTTTAGTACTAAAAGGAGTTACATAATTCCGATTTCAAATCTAAGAGGGAGTAAAACATGAAGAAACGAACCATTTCCATCGTGATGTGCATTCTGCTGCTCACAGCAGGAGCAACATTGGCATTTGCAGACACAACTGTGTTAAGGAACGGATTCTCCGGTAGTATGTCCGACTATGGAGAATACGGCGGATGGAAGGTCCGCGGTGCTCGTCTGTATCAACAAGATACCCGGGAGCATCTTGCCAAGATCAACTTCGAAGCCCCCCAGAGCGGCCTGATGGAATACAATTTCGACGTTCGCTACGAAGCCGGCGGGCTTGCAGATCGAATGGCCGGTTTTGGAATTCAGGTATTTGTAGATAATGCTCATAAGGGCAAATCTTGGGGAAACGGAAAATCTTATCTTCTGTGGCTGAACTATGACGAGGACCCCTCTTACGGCAAAGCCGGATTCCGCGGTCAGGTATACCGCAGCTACGGACACTCTCGGATGGAACTGATAGAGGGCTATGACGTTGCGCTCAACCCCCGGGTTCTCACTCAGGAAAACATGGCATTGAAGGTTCCCGTGAAAATCCAGGTAGATGGAGATACCGGACTGGTAAAGATCTGGGATCCTTCCCGACCCGGCACCTACGTACGTTTCTATTTAGACCGTGCTCCGGGAAAAGGCAGCTACATTTCCCTGCGCACCAACAGTCTTGCTGCCAGTTTCGACAACGTCAATGTTAGCAAAGTAGGCCGCTGAGCACCTACTAAGTTTTGAGAGGCAAGCGGCTCCGCCTGGAGCCGCTTTTTCTTTGTATTTTTTTCAGTTTTTTCGTATACTAAGCAGCGATGGAAAAAATGCATAGCAGACTAAGACAGATCGTATCAGAGTATTCTCAGCGGCTCTTCCATTTCACCCGCATCTTCTGGCGCGAGCTGAACAACGACAACTGTATCCTGCGGGCAGGCAGTCTCGCTTTTTCTACACTCTTAGCCCTAGTTCCGCTCACTGCCTTTATTTTTTCACTTTTAACCGGTTTTGGTGCCTTTGAGGCCGCCCGAAGCCAGCTGCAGGACTTTCTATTCCGCTTTCTGATACCTACCCGGACTGACGAGGCACTTCGTTACATTGAACAGTTTATTGAAAACAGCCGGGCACTCGGTGTGGTGGGCCTTTTGATTTTTGCACTTACATCGATCTTCCTGCTCAACGGCATCAGCACCAATATCAATGCAGTCTGGGCCAGTACTTCGCGAATCGGCTTTATACGCAAGTTCATGATGTATCTGGCGGTGATTGTGATTGGCACCTTGCTGGTAGGAGCCAGCTTTACCTTCAGTATTACCCTGCACAATTTTGCTTCCGGCTACCCTGAAGTTTCCGCTCTGCTGCGGATTCTCCTGAAAGCCGCCCCCACTCTCTTAATTTTTATCGTCATCTGGCTGATGGTTTTCGCAGTACCTTCCGCCAAAGTCTCGCTACTCAGCAGCCTGATCGGGTCGGCCGCTGGTACGCTGTTATGGGAGCTTGCACGATTCTTGTTTATCGATGGAACCAATTATGTACTCCGGATATCGATAATCTACGGTTCTCTGGCAGCCATACCCATTTTCCTGGTATGGCTTTCACTGAACTGGCTGATAATCTTTATTGCGGCCGAAATTACCTACGTGCACCAACACCGTGAAAACTTCACTGAAGCCCATTCCCATAAAGAAAAAACTCCCTATCAGGAACTACACACGGGGCTGCAGATCTACCTCTATATTGCTGCTCGCTTTCTTCAGGGGGACGCTCCCGTCCGGCTGCACGATTTAGCGAACCGGTTTTCCTTGCCGATCAAATCGCTTGAAAAATACATACGCAGATTGGAGCAAAGGCAAATTCTTTTTAGAGCCCACTCCACTAATCCACATCTCCTTCCGCAGAAAGAGCTATCCGCGACCACTGTTGAGGAGGTTTTGTCGGCACTGTGGGGAAAAAGCCTCAGTGCAGCGCAAAAACGCAAACTGTCAGGAGATACAGCCTCTGAGCAGGATATAATCGACCATTTCTCACAATCTGCGCTGACCCCCTTTGAGAAGACCTCAATACTCGACCTGCTTTACTCGGAGGAAAAAGAATAGAAAAATGCGACTTAAGCTTCTACGAGCCTTTGCGCCGGCCTCACTACTGATTGTTCTTTATATTTCTTGTTCACCCCAGGAACCGACGCCTGTGGTTCGACTAGAAATCGATCCTGCCGCACTTTCTGGATGGGAGGCACTGACCGCCGAACACCCCTTACCCGCCGAGCTTGCAGTGCTGCCTGCCGCAGAATCAGCCTCAGAGCCGGTAGAACCGGCCTCCACGAAGCTGATTGCCACAATCGGACTACTCCACTCCGAGGCGACTGAGCGTACCACAGAGACCTCACATCGCACTGATAAGAATACTCTACTGCTCGAACAGCGCTTTTTCGTGCCTTCTGCTCCGATGTGGGACCCGCGCAATGATATAGAAATGAGCACGGCAGAAGAGATGGGGCTGATTCCTCTGGGGGACTTATCGCTGCCTTACAAAGCCCTATCCGTAGACGGCCTGCATATAGACTCCGCAGACTATCCGTTTGTCGAACAAACAGTTCTGTCCTTGAAATGGGAAGCGCCGCAGGATGGCGGTGCAGCAGCTGCCGCGCTCCGCAGCTGGTACGAGGGCCTGCAGTCAGAATACCGGTCTCCAGGTGAAATTGAACCCGTGCCTATCGCCTGGATCGGCGGTGTCGGCGACATAATGGTGCAGCGCGGGGTTCAAAGGCTTCTAGTGGGCAATGGGCAGCAGGGTTTGCAGACCGTATTTCAAGGCACCCTCCCGGTCATGCAGCGGCAGGATTTATTAATCGGAAACCTCGAAGGCGCCGTCACCAATCGCGGCACCCCGACCCCGAAATCGTACAATTTTCGCTTTGACCCTGAAGTGCTGCCCGCCTTAAAAACAGCCGGCTTTGACTATTTCTCTATTACCAATAATCACTGCTACGACTATGGAAGCATCGGTTTTACCGATACACTCACCCATCTTGATGCTCACGGGCTCTTGACTTCCGGGGCCGGCAGAACTCCAAAAGAGGCGTATAGCCCCAGTCGGATGACCATTCATGGAACTGATGTCACGGTTCTCTCGGTGGGTGCCTATCCGCAGGAGAGGAATGGGTTTGACGGGCGCAGCCAGGCCCAGGTGACGGAGAAACGTCCGGGAATAGTATTCTCAGGGCAGAAATTTCTCGAGACGGTTACGGACACCAGCAGTGAGGCGGGGATTGATATTGTGGTTGCCCATGGCGGCCAGGAGTGGCACTCTCAGCCTACTCTCGAACAGCTCCGCTTTTACCGCGCCTGTATAGAAGCCGGGGCCGATCTCGTGCTGGGCCATCACCCGCATGTATTACAGGGAATGGAGGCCTATAGAGGCGGGCTTATTGCGTACTCGCTGGGGAATTTCATTTTTCCGGGGATGTATGTAATGCCGAATGCCGAGCAGTCGCTGATTCTCTCGACAGGTTACTACGGCAGCCGATTGGTCTATATTGAACCGCATCCCGTAAAAATAAACAACCGCGTGATCGACCTGGATGCACCGGACGGACCAGTGCTCACCCGCTTTCTCATGCTTACCGAGCAACTCCATTCGGACTCACAGTGAAAGGCAAGTAGCTGCGCCCTGCCGGGCACAGCAATAAAAAAGTCCCGCCACACAGACGGGACCATTGGTTTGAGAGTTTAAAAACGGAAGTCTAGAGCGAGGCCAGCGCTTCTTCAGCTTTGCCGTGCTTGATGGTCGCATTGCACTGCTTGCATACCATGATTTTCTTTTCGCTTACTTCGTGTTCGTACATCAGTTTGATGCCGGTTCGTTTGCAGATAGGGCAAGTTCCGCGACCCTGTTTTTGCATTTCCCTTATTCCGCTTCCTCTGTGCGATTTGGACATAATTTCTCCTTGAACAACATGTGAAAATGTTGGTCAAATAATACTGTCTGCGGATAAAAAAGTCAACAAGCCGGCGGTACGGTCACGACGGGTCTTAGCAAATGGATGCGCTGAGAAATGACTCGAATATATCGGCAATGGTTCCGGAGGCTCGGTCGACGAAGCTTCTGAAATTGACCGGCCGGTCACCCTGCACTGTATCAGATACAATCCGCAGCAGTACTACCGGTATATCATTTAGCTTGCCCGCCAAGGCGATGCTGCTGCTCTCCATGTCAGCAATATCACCGCCCAAAGCCTTGTTGAGAGTCCCCCGCTCTTCAGCACCATTTGTTATTGGTATAAAGCGGTCTCCGCTCAGAAAACGCCCCGTATACACCCTATCGGCATGCCCTTCGCAATGCCCCTGTATTCGTTTCCTGAGGGTTGAGTCGGCGGGCAGTTCCCGTGTCCATCGGCTCTCATTCTGGCGGCCGGGGAAAATACCGGCACCTCCGCCGATTGCCGAGGTATCCATATCCCATTGAATTACATCTTCGGCAATAACAATGTCCCCGAGGTCATATACCGGGTTCAATGCAGCCCCAATGCCTCCAAAGAGGATTAACTCCGGTTTGAAAAGCGAACACACGTGCTGAACCGTAAGGGCCGCCTGCGCAATACCGGCCCCGGTCCACGTGCACAGCACTGTGTGCGTACCAAGAGTACCCTGATACATCTCTCTTCCCGCCCACCAACTGCTCTCAACCCCTGTAATTCTCATCCGAGGCTGATGCATTTCAGCTTGCAGGGCTCCCAGCACGGCGATCATAACGCTTCACCCCGCGAAGCAAACCAGCGCTGTACAGCCTCCGTAAAACCGGCGCGGCCGCACTGCGGCACCACTTCGAAGCGCTGCTGCAGCCCTTCCGGGGCGTTTGCTACGACATATGCACTGCTACTCCACTCGAGCATATGTAAATCGTTGTAATCGTTGCCCACTGCCATGGTCGCATGCCGGTCTATCTGCAGCCTTTCAGCCAGCCATGCAACTCCGCTGCCTTTATGAGCTCCCGGGGGAAACAGTTCAATCCACAGTGATGAACCGTCGAGCGGTGAACTGCTCCAGATTACAGAACACTGATCCTCGAACTCCCTTCTAATTGAGTTCAACATATCATGATCATTCGGGGTGATCAGAACGAATTGGGTTGCCTCGAGCCTGCGAACCTGCGGCCAGTCGAACCGCATAGCATAAGCCTGATACAATTCTATTCGCTGCATAAAATCGCTATTGGCGCCGCTTCCGCGATAATAATGAAAGTAGTGGTTATCCGGGATAGGATGGTGCACCATAAAGTCTATCTGCATGTCGATTAAATGCCGGCACAGCTGCGCGGTCTCTTCGGCTGAAAACACGACTCTTCGCAGAATGGCTTCATCATTAAGATCATACACCCCGGCTCCGGATGAAAAAACCACGTAGTCTACCGGAAAACCGGAATCCACCACGCGATACAGAGATTTCAGCGATCTTCCGGTGGCCAAAACTCTTACATACTGTTTTCTCTCCAGTTCATTCAGGGTGCTCAGATCCCGGTCGGTAAACCCGCTCAATTTTTCATATAGCGTCCCGTCGAAGTCGCTCACCACCATGCCGCGATACATTCAGCGTCTACTCCAATACCTGATAGCAGCTGCTGGTGAGTGGTGAGGAGAGACTGCCCAGTACGCGTTCGAACAAGACGCCGTCGCGGTGCGGTACCTGGTGTCCAAAAGTAGCCCGAATAGAAATGGAGACGAACTGTACAGATCGTTCAATGGCGATCGGCAGACTGTCGCCCTGCAGCAGGCTTCCTACCAGAACGCTTGCAAACAGGTCGCCTGTTCCGGGATAGAATGCAGGCACATAGTCGCAGTCAACCTTCCAGAACCGCCCGTCATTCCGGTCATACGCAACCACCGTCGATATCTCGGGCTTTCCATCGGTTTTCACGCTGGTCATCACTACCATGCGGGGCCCCATTTTACTCAGTGATAACAGCTGTTCTTTTATTTCCTCATTCGATATCGTTTCCTGCAGAGGTACATCCAGCAGGAAACTGGCCTCGGTTACATTCGGTGTAATCACATCCGCTTTCTCGACCAGTCTGCGCATCTCTTCAACCATTGATGTATCAAAGGGTCCGTATAACTCACCGTCATCGCCGAGCACCGGATCCACCATTATCA
>CAZAMY010000047.1:0-10170 GCA_964485995.1 uncultured Sediminispirochaeta sp. | reverse complement strand
TTCCAGGAAATGGAACCCGACCACCACATCCTCTATCTGTGGCGGAACGACAACACCGTCGTCATCGGCCGGTACCAAAACCCCTGGGCCGAATGCGACATCACCAACATGGAACGCGACGAAGTCAAGCTGGCCCGCCGGCAGAGCGGCGGCGGGGCCGTCTACCACGACCTCGGCAACACCAACTTCACCTTCATGTCCAGCCGGCAGAACTACAGCAAAGAACGCAACACCGACATCATAGTTCGCGCCCTCAAGCGCTTCGGAATAGAAGCCAAAGCCTCCGGCCGCAACGACATCACCGTCGACGACCGCAAAATCTCCGGCAGCGCCTTCAAGCTGAGCAGCGATCGGGCCTTCCACCACGGAACCCTGCTCATCAACGCCGATCTGTCAAAAATATCCAACTACCTCACCCCGGATAAAAAGAAGCTGCAGTCCAAAGGCATCAAATCGGTCAAAAGCCGCGTAGCCAACCTCAGCGAGTTCAACCCCGGCATCAACCACAAGGAGCTCTGTGAGGCGATCATCGAAGAGTTCTATAAAACCTACGGGGAAAAATGCCCGGTCGAAATTCTGGACCACGAGCAGCTCAAGGAGATTCCCCATCTGCAGAACTACTTCGACCAAATGAGCGACTGGAACTGGCGCTTCGGCAAAACTCCCGACTTCGCCCACCACATGGCCGAACGCTTCGAGTGGGGCCGCATGGAAGTGTACATCGACACCAAGGCCGGCAAAATCAACGACATCAAGATCTATTCCGACAGCCTGGTCCCCGAGATGGTAGAAATCCTGATGACAGATCTCAAAGGCGTACACTACGACCCCAAATCGATTGAACAGGCACTGGAGCAGGCCAAACAGCAGCTCCCCCAGGATTCCGAGCAGCTGGAGCAGTTTGGAAAGTGGCTG
Organism: uncultured Sediminispirochaeta sp.; assembly: GCA_964485995.1. GTDB lineage: Bacteria > Spirochaetota > Spirochaetia > DSM-16054 > Sediminispirochaetaceae > DSBN01. The sequence continues at coordinate 9,255 of CAZAMY010000047.1, read as the reverse complement.
CAGCAGCAGATCCAATAGCCCGTCCCGCCGGGGCATACAAAAACGGCCGAGGCTGGAATAATCACCGCTATTGATCTACACTGTTACTATGAGTAAAAAGCGTGTCTTATACGCCGAGGATGAACTGACCAATCGCAAGCTCATACAAATTCGGCTTAAAGACGAAGGAATCGACTGCGATGTGGCCGAGAACGGGCATGATGCGCTAAAGCTCTACCGTGAACATACCTACGACATGGTCATCCTGGACCACTACATGCCCAGGATGAATGGAGACAAAGTGGCAAAGGAAATTCGCAGTGAAAACACCACCATTCCCATCATCGGTATCACCAGTGATGATGAATCGGCCGAGTATCTGCGGATCTGCGGGTTCAACGACGTAATCGTCAAACCGCTGCAAGGATATGCATCCATTGTCCGAATTCTAAAATATTTGAGAGATGATCAATGAAGAAAAATACAATCATTACCTTTGTGGTATCGCTTATGCTGTTGTTGCTTTTTACCGGTTGTGCCGGCATCGCAGCACCGCAACAGGAGTCCCCACAGTCTGAACCCGAAACCGCCCAGGAGGATCCAGAGAAACCGGAAGAACAGCAGCAGCCCTCCGACACCGCCTCCTCTGGCGATCCGTCGGAGTTCGTATATGCCATCGAGCCGCCCAAAATCAGTCTCGATCCTATCCATACCTTCACTTCAACCGAAGCACAGGCGTACACCGCTCTCTTCGAAGGCCTGGTCACCTACCACCCCTTCACCCTCGAACCGCTGCCGGCGGTTGCCAAGCGCTGGGAAATCTCCCCGGACGGCACCGTGTACACCTTCTTTATCCGCGAGAACGCCAAGTACTCCAACGGAGATCCGATCCTAGCCGGACATCTGAAAGACTCCTGGCTCACCCTAATCGACCCGGAGGAACAGGCCGAGTACAGCTCTCTGCTCGACATAGTCAAAAACGCCCGTGACTACCGTAGCGGAAAAATCACCGAGCCCGACGAGGTTGGCATCAGAGTAAAGGACGACCGAACCCTCGAGGTCGAGCTTGAGCATCCGGCCACCCACTTCCTGCGGATACTCTGCCACCACAGCTTTGCTCCGATACACCCGTCCATGCTCGAAGAGGTGCCCACCGACACTCCAACCGAGCTCATCTCCAACGGCCCATACTATATCGCCGAATCGGGACAGGACTACCTCCTGCTGAAACGTAATCAGCTCTACTGGGATTCCGGCTCGGTGCGGATCGAAAAGCTGCGAATTGTATACCGGGACAACCCGCAGGAGATTACAACCGAGTTTAATAAGGACAACATACAGTGGGTAGACGGTAATGTAAATGTAGACCAGCTGACAAATCGGGACGCAGTGGTAGTGAATCCGCTGTTCGCAACATCCTACTTCTTCTTCTCGGCCCGCAACCAGGGCTACGCCGACCCGGGGGTCAGACGGGCGCTCGCACTGCTGTTTCCCTGGAGCGCGATCCGTTCGCAGGAGTACATGTATTTGCCGACCAGCAGTCTGGTTCCCAGTATCGGCAGTTATCCCGAGGTACTGGGAATCGAGCAGCAGAGTACAGAAGAAGCCCTGCGGATGCTGGAAGAGTACGGCTACCCCGAAGGCGAAGGGCTGCCGAAAATCAAAATCGCTCTTCCCGAAGGCGAGGAATCGCTGCGCATCGGCGATCACATGAAAAGCGCAATCGAAGAGCACCTGGTAACCGAAGTGGAAATCGAGCAGTATCCTTTCCACCAGTACTATGAAGTACTCAAGCAGGAGCCATTTACCATCGGGACCCTCACCTGGATAGGCGACTTCGCCGATCCACTGACCTTCCTGCAGATGTGGACCTCCGACAGCAGTCTGAACCTGTCCGCCTTCAGCGATTCAAAATACGACGAACTGATAGATGAATCCATGCGTCAGGATCGTGCGGCCCGCTTCGAGACTCTCTCCGAGGCCGAAAAACACCTCCTGCAGGGTGCAATCGTCATGCCCATCAAGAACTCTCCGGCATTTAATGTGATCGATCTGGACCATATCGAGGGCTGGTTCCCGAATCCGCTGGATATTCACCCCTTCAAGTATCTCGGCTACGCTCAGCCGACACTGCCCGAGGGCGTGGTCATCGCTCCTCGGCCGTACAGCCGGCAGAAATCCCGCAGGCGCGAACTCACACTGCCGTTAAAAGCCTCGGTGCGAACCCTCCACGACCAGTTGCCTCCGACGGTGCCGGGAGTGTTCATCCTGGCATCAGCCCCCAGTGATAGCGGATCCTGAAATGGGACAATGGCGTACCGTGCAGGTGACATAAAGACTACACGTATCAGATCCCACACAATATCCTGTCCGGAACTGCCGGCATACCGCCGAATCAGCTCCTGCAGCTGCGGGTCCCGGCTGCGGAACCATCCGAGGGTGGTATCATTATCGTGCGTGCCGGTATAGGCAACATAGTTCTGCTCATGGTTGTGGGGCAGAAAGGCGTTATCGGCTTTTAAGCCACCGCGACCATCCGGATCAAAGGCAAACTGCAGCACCTTCATTCCAGGAAAACCGAACTCCTCACGCAGCGCCTGCACCTCCGGCGTAATCACCCCCAGGTCCTCGGCTACAATCGGCAAGTCGCCCAGCTCCTGCCCGATTTTCTTGAAAAGCTGCCGGCCGGGCGCTTTCACCCATTTTCCGTGAATGGCTGTCGGTTCTTTGGCCGGGATTTCCCAGTAGGCTTCGAAACCGCGAAAGTGGTCGATTCGAACCATATCTACAAGCTCCAGGGTCTTGCGAATCCTGGAGATCCACCAGCTGAAGCCGGTGCGCTTGTGCTCGGGCCAGCGGTACAGAGGATTGCCCCAGCGCTGTCCAGTTTCACTGAAGTAGTCCGGCGGCACACCGGCCACCGATGTCGGCCGGTTGCGCGGGTCCAGCTTGAAGAGTTGCGGATTAGCCCAGACATCGGCACTGTCAGGCGAGACAAAGATGGGGATGTCCCCCAATAGCTGCACCCCGTACTTATTGGCATACTGCTTTACCTGCTGCCACTGCTGCTGAAAAAAGAACTGCAGCACCTTTTCAACCTCGATCTCCTCCCGCCACTCTTCCCGGCGGCGGCTCAGTTCTTCCGGCTCGCGGTTGGCCAGTTCAACCGGCCAGTAGTAGTTCCAGCGGGCGTCCTGCACCCCTTCCTCCCGGGCGCGTGCATCGAAATAGTGCTTAGCGGTAACAAACAGCGCATAATCTTCCAGCCACCACTCCTCTTTTTCACAAAACTCTTCAAATTTGTCGCGAGCGCCGCTGCCGGCGCTGCTGACATCCTTCAGAAATCCGGCGGCAGCCCTTCTCAGCAGGGGGTCTTTCCATGCATGCACAGCCTCATAATCGACAAAATCCGGCGAGAAATCCGGCCGGCCGGCAAGCTCTTCCTGGCTCAGCCACCCTTCTTCACTTAAGACATCCAGCGACAGGAGCAGCGGATTCCCCGCAAATGAAGAGACGGCAGTGTACGGCGAATTTCCGAATGCCGTCGGGCCGAGCGGCAGCACCTGCCAAATACCTATCTCCGATTCAATCAAGAAGTCAATAAACCTGAAAGCATTTTTCCCAAAATCTCCAATACCGTCTCCTGAAGGAAGGGAAACCGGATGAAGCAGGATCCCGGCACTGCGTGTGTGCATCTGCATATAAATCTAATCTCCTCAAGGCGATGCCAATTTTCTTTTCATCGGCGCATCCTTTGACTATTTTGCTATTTTCAGGTATTATAGTATTTATGGAATCCATTTCACAAGCACAAACCTCACCAGAATTTAAAGTTAACCAGCATGTGGTATATCCACTGCAGGGCGTAGGAAAAATTACCGCCATTGAAGAAAAATCTTTTAAGGGAAACGATATACTCTACTATGTTATCTACCTTGAGATATCGGATATGACGGTCATGGTACCGGTAGACCAGGCCGAAGGCCTCGGAATCCGGAGCATTGTCAGCAAGAAAGAGTCTGAAAAGGCGCTTAAACATATCGCGCAGGAACACGAACCCGTAACTGCCGATTGGAAAATGCGATATCAGATGAATCTGGATTTACTCAAATCCGGCAGTGTTATCGATATTGCAACAGTAGTCCGTACACTGTATCACCGCAGCAAGGTCAAGGAGCTGCCAATTCAGGAACGAAAACTCTTTGATAATGCTCTAAAGATACTGGTAGATGAAATTTCTTTTTCGCTGGACAAAACCAAGGTCGATGTAGAAGATCTTATTTTCAACAGCCTCGAGTCTAATTAGGAGAGCATTGTGCTCCTCCTGCAGTTCTGAAGCGTCGTGGAAAAACGGTCAAAGCCAACCACAGCCTATGCTGCCCTGATCATTACCGCGGCCGGCTCGAGCCGCAGAATGGGAGAGGGTGAGAAAAAGGAGTACCGCAGCCTTAATGGCCGTCCGGTGCTCGTTCAAACCCTGCTTCCCTTTCTACACACCGGTTTATTCACGCAGGTTGTAATCACCATTCCCTCCGGACATAGAGAGCGAGTGGAATCGCTTCTGCAGCAGCTGCCGCAAGAGCTCCACAACTGGATCGAAAAAATCATACTCATCGAAGGCGGCGCTTCGCGGCAGGGCAGTGTCTTTGCCGGACTGAAGGCCTGCAGCTGTAATCCGCGTTTCGTTCTCATACACGACGGTGCCCGGCCCTGGGCCAGCGCAATGCTCATTCGACGAGTACTCTTTGACACCGAGGAAAACGGAGCCAGCATCCCGGTCGTCCCGTCTACCGATGCAATGAAACAGATCACCAACGACGGACTCATCCAAACCCATCTTCCCCGCCAGGCGACCGTCTGTGCCCAGACCCCGCAAGGGTTCGCCTTCCAAGCGATCCTTTCGGCCCACCGGCAGGCTCAGAGCGAACGGCACGATTTCATCGACGACGCCGAAGTCTATGCCCGCTATATCAGCCAGGTTCACACTGTGGAAGGCGAAAAAGAGAATCTCAAACTCACCTACCCCGGAGACTTTCATATCCATGCAGCGCCGCATTTAAAGCCGGCGCCGCATTCCGGCTCCCCAGGAGGCCTGTCATGAGAATAGGATTCGGTTGGGACCTCCATCAACTGGTTGAGGGCCGCAACCTGATGCTGGGCGGCATTCACATAGAAGCCCCTTTCGGAGAAAGCGGCCATTCCGACGGCGACGTGCTGTTGCATGCGGTCATAGACGCGGTATTAGGTGCCGCCGCTCTGGGAGATATCGGCTCGCATTTCCCCCCGTCAGCCCCCCAGTGGAAGGATATCGCCAGCAGCACCCTGCTTACTCAAGCACTCGAACTGGTACATGAGGCCGGTTTCAACTTGGTCAACCTGGACACCACCATTGTTCTACAGAGGCCTAAACTTGCCAAATACATTCCGGCCATCCAGACCAACCTGGCCGAGCTGCTGATGACCTCCCGCAGCAATATTTCGGTAAAAGCCAAAACCAAAGAACACGTCGATGCCACCGGTGAAGGCCGGGCTATTGAAGCCTACGCAGCGGTATTACTGGAAAATCCTGATCCGTCCGTCTGGGTATAAACATGAAGCAACAAAGACAGGAACTGAGCACTGCTGATTTCGGTGAAATCGTACAGCGCGTGCGGCAATCGGTAGAGTTTCATCAAATTCCGTCCGTCTCCGACATTGCCAATCTCGACCGCGATCCCTTTCAGATACTCATATCAACTGTAATTTCGCTTAGAACTAAAGACGAAGTAACCGCCGCCGCAGCCCGCCGGCTGTTCGACGCTGCCCCGTCACCCCAGCACATGGCCGGCCTGCCGGTCGAACGCATCCAGGAACTGATCTATCCGGCCGGATTTTACCGCAACAAAGCCGCAAACATCAAAAAAATCACCCGCATTATTCTCGATGAGTATGAAGGACAGGTTCCGGCAAGCCAAGATGCCTTGATGAAGCTGCCGGGAGTAGGCCTGAAAACCGCTAATCTCACGCTTAGTCTCGGATTCGGACTCCCCTATATCTGCGTAGACATCCATGTACACCGAATCTCTAACCGCCTGGGCTGGGTACACACCGAAAAACCTGACGACACCGAACGCGAACTGAGCCGAGTACTACCGCAAACATACTGGATAGAGATCAATGAACTCTTCGTCCGCTTCGGGCAGAGTATCTGCACCCCGGTATCTCCCTGGTGCTCCAGGTGTCCCCTTGCAGCCGCTTGTCCGAAAATTGATGTTTCCCGCCGCCGATAATTACTACCACACCTTTACATAAAAAAACCCTGCAGCCGTCTCATTCTCGAGCAGCAGCAGGGTTATAATCAGCAGAATCGATATATCCGATTTCTACTCTATTTGTAGTTCAGCTCAATCTTCAGCAATCAGCAAGGTCTTCGGATCAAGCTTGAGCTGCATATCGCGATGCTCTACCATCTCATGATCCTTAGCAACCTCCAAGTGGATGTAATCACCCTCGTGACGAAGATCGACGATTACATCAAGCTTGTCCACAATCTTCTCGAGAACCACCGGTATTCCCTGCTCATTGAACAAAGGCCCGTTGTCTCCAGTCAGAGAAACACTAAACCAAATCTCTACGCCCTGCTTCTCGGCAAAGTCGCGGATTGCATCAAGCTCGCCAGCACTTCGCTCGCTCACCTCATACCCATCAAAGATGACAGCATCTGCCGGAAAATGCCCATCTTTGATCAGTGCTTCCAGGCTGCTGACGATCTGATCGATGCTTACACCCTGCTGGTTGAAGTTCATAATTACCCGATTATGGATAATCTCATCATGAACCTCTACCGCATGCTCGAGATTACGCTTTTTTGCAATTTCCCGGAAAATATCTTCATACCAGTTGATTATATGATCTACAGTAGAAGCGAAAGACACATGAATTACGTGCCGATCCTGGAAAAGTTTATCCACTGCAATATGTGTTAGACATGCGGTTTTACCCACACCCTTCTTTGAAGCCAACACACCCAGATGGCCTTTTCCAACCCCGCCATGAATGGATTTCTCAAAAATACGCAGCGGGCTTCGCTTAATAAGCTCCGATTTTACCATATAGATTTCTCCTCCTACTCTTCTTCCTCTTACTTACTACACTATAACAAAATTAACGGCCCCGCCATAAAAATACACAATTTTACTGCGTCCGGGGCCGTCTGCGGAAAGACTACTTTTGCTCTTGTTTCTTTTTCTCTACGAACTCTTTGATCAGCTCTTCGGAGATGCTCTGCGGAACCTTGTCGTACTTCAGGAATTCCATAGTAAACTCGGCCTTTCCCTGAGTCAGTGATCGCAGCACCGTAGAGAAACCGAACATCTCGCTCATCGGAACCTCAGCCTCTACATTGAAGAAAATACCTTCTTCAACCGTACTTACAATCATACCGCGCCGCTGATTCAAAGCGCCGAATATATTACCCTGAAACTCGGTCGGTCCTTCTACGGATACCTTCATGATCGGTTCCATGATGATCGGCTTGGCTTTGGGATATGTGTTCCTGAAAGCCTGGAATGCTGCAGTCTGGAACGCCATTTCGGAGGAGTCTACTGCGTGAAACTGACCATCGTTGAGTACAACCCGCACACCTACGACCGGAAATCCGATCAGACTGCCCTTTTCCAGAGCTCTCTTGAAGCCGGCATCACAGGCGGGGATGTATTCGGTGGGAATAACACCACCCTTGATCTCATTGACAAACTCGTAGTTCTCTTCGCTCTCGGTAATCGGCTCGATCCGCCCCACAACCCGTCCAAACTGACCGGAACCACCGGTCTGCTTCTTGTGGGTGTAGTCGTAGTTAGCCGCCTGGCTGATAGTCTCACGATAAGCAACCTGCGGTATACCAACCTCTACCTCGGCCTTATACTCACGCTTCATACGGGTGATGTACACATCCAGGTGCAACTCACCCATTCCCTGCACAATAGTCTGGTTCGATTCGGGATCCACATAGGTGCGGAAAGTCGGGTCCTCTTTGGTAAACCGGTTCAGCGCCTTCGACATGCGGTCGGCGGCACTCTTGTCTTTCGGCGAAATTGCCAGTGAAATAACCGGATTGGGAACATACATACTGGTCATGGTGTAGTTCAAACCGCCGCCGGTGAAGGTATCTCCGGAGGCACAATCGATACCAAACAGCGCCGCAATTTCACCGGCACCGGCATCGTTGATATCCTCCATGTGGTCAGCATGCATCTTGATCAGACGTCCGACCTTGAAGCGTTTGCGCGAGCGTACGTTGTACAACTCATCACCCTTCTTCACCTTACCCTGATAGATGCGAATATAGGTCAACTGACCGTACTGCCCTTCCTCCAGCTTGAATGCCAGTGCAACAGTCGATTTTTCGTCATCTGCGGTCAATTTAACCGGAGCTTCGCTATTGTCCATATCCAGGGCTTCATTCGTAACCTGAGTCGGATTCGGCAGGTACGCAATAACCGCATCCAGCAGCGCCTGTACACCTTTGTTCTTATAAGCGGAACCCATGTACACCGGAGTAATCTCCTGGCTGAGGGTAGCCTTTCGAACGGCATCGTGGATCAGATCCTCGTTCACAGAGTCTTCCATCATCGCTTCCATCAGCTCGTCGGAGAACATGGAGACTGCATCCAGCATAACCTCGTGCTTCTCATCAGCCAGCTGCTTCAGATCTTCAGGAATCTCCTTCTCAACCATCTCCTCGCCGGCCGGGCCTTCGAAGTAGATGGCCTTCATCTTGATCAGATCAACCACACCCTCGTGCTTGTCCTCGAGACCGATCGGGATCTGCATCAGCACCGCATTGTGGCCCAGTTTCTCTTCTAACTGGTCGCGTACCCGCAGCGGATTGGCTCCGGCACGGTCACACTTGTTTACAAACGCCAACCGCGGAACGCCGTAGCGCTTCATCTGCCGGTCTACGGTGATAGACTGGCTCTGCACACCACCTACCGAACAGAGCACCAGAACGGCTCCGTCGAGTACACGCAGAGCACGCTCTACCTCGATGGTAAAGTCAACGTGTCCCGGCGTGTCGATTATATTAATGGGATGATCCTTCCACTTTACGTTAGTTGCCGCCGAAGCGATGGTAATACCACGCTCCTTTTCCAGCTCCATAGAGTCCATCGTGGCACCCACACCGTCTTTACCGCGGACCTCATGAATCGCATGGATTCGCTTACAGTAAAACAGCATGCGTTCAGTCAGGGTTGTTTTACCGGAGTCGATATGCGCACCAATACCAATATTGCGCAG
>CAZAMY010000046.1:0-10258 GCA_964485995.1 uncultured Sediminispirochaeta sp. | reverse complement strand
AGCCTGAGCTATCTGAAAATCAGCGGCGACGATCGTATTAAAGCCGCCGGTGATGTACTGTACAAGATATTCGACGGTGCAGCCGAGGTTATGTTCATCGTAGTACGCGGCGTACTGCAGTATGCTCCCATCGGTGTATTCGCACTACTGGCAGTTGTCTTTGCCCAGCAGGGTGCAAAAGCAGCCGGTCCGCTGGGTATCGTAACCCTGGGTGTATATCTTGGTCTCGTAATTCACGTGCTGCTGGTCTACGGCGGTCTACTGGCGCTCAACAAACTGAGCATCTGGAAGTTCCTCTCCAGAGGTAAAGAGGCTATCGTGACCGCATTCGTAACCCGTTCCAGCAGCGGTACTCTGCCGGTAACCATGCGCTGCGCTCGCGAGAACTTGGGTGTGTCTAAGAATGTATATTCTTTCACCCTGCCCCTCGGTGCTACCATTAACATGGACGGAACCGCCATTTATCAGGCTGTATGTGCGATGTTTATTGGTTTTGCTATCGGCCTTCCGTTGAACTTCGCCCAGCAGATTACCATTATCATCACCGCCGTACTGGCTTCCATCGGAACCGCTGGTGTTCCCGGAGCCGGCGCTATCATGCTGATGATGGTTCTGCAGTCGATCGGCCTGCCGGTCGAAGAGGGCTCGGCTGTTGCCGCTGCCTATGCTATGATCCTCGGAATCGATGCAATCCTCGACATGGGCCGCACCGCCATCAACGTCACTGGTGACATGACCGGTACTACTCTGGTGGCAAAGAGCGAAAACCAGCTCGACATGTCAAAGTGGTCGTGACGGGATTCCGCTGCGATCACTCGAACCAGACTTTGATCTGTAAGTAAGTAAAAGTAAATGATAAAAAAGGCTGCCTGAGGATTTCCCCAGGCAGCCTAATTGGTGATCCGTTTTTCCACCACTTCGGCCCGCACCAGTAAGGTTAACACCTCTCCTCTGCGGGCCGTTATTTATCCCTTCAATGCGGCGGTAATAATCTGATCGACTTCCTCGCCGGTAATCTCTTCCTTATCAATCAGTGCTTTCGCAAGTGCATCCAGGGCTTTGCGTTTCTCTTTCAGTATGGCAGATGCCTTCTTGAAGCTGCGGTCGATCACCGATTTTATCTCGTCGTCGATCTTTTTGGCCGTCTCTTCACTGTACTGCTTGCCGCGGGTAAGCTCTTCACCCAGAAATACGTTGCTCTTCTCATCTTGGAAATGGGTGTTTCCTAACACCTCGCTCATTCCCCAGGCGGTAATCATACGCCGGGCCAGCTTTGAGGCCTGGTCCAGATCGTTTTCTGCTCCGGTGGTTGCGGTCTGATACACCGCATCCTCAGCTACACGTCCGCCCATCAGCACCGAAATGCGGTCTTCTAACTGTTCTTTCTTGTAGATGTAGCGCTCCTCCGCCGGCAGTTGTTGGGTAACCCCCATCGCCTGGCCGCGGGGAACAATAGTTACCTTGTGAATTGGATCCGAGTTCGGCAGCTCATGCGCTATCAAGGTGTGACCGGCTTCGTGATAGGCGATCATCTCTTTCTCTTCGTCGGTTATCGTCAGTCCGGTTCGTTTGAGCCCCATCAAAACAGTGTCACGGGCATCCTCTATGTCCGCCTCTTCAACGGCTTCTCTCTTTCGACGGGCTGCGATCTGGGCGGCCACATTCAGCAGATTCTCCAGGTCAGCACCACTAAAACCGGGTGTACCGCGGGCTACTCGTGTAAGATCGACCGACTCGTGCATCGGTTTCTTCTTGGCATGCAGCGATAGAATAAACTCGCGGTCCTTCAGCGACGGCAGGCTTATACCTATTTCCCGGTCGAAGCGTCCCGGCCGTTTGAGGGCCGGATCCAGTATATCTGGCCGGTTAGTGGCAGCAATGATGATGGTACTCTCATTCGGTTCAAACCCGTCCATTTCTGAGAGCAGCTGGTTGAGTGTCTGTTCACGCTCATCATGACCGCCGCCTAGCCCGGCTCCACGGTGCCGGCCGATGGAATCGAGCTCATCAATGAAAATGATGCTCGGGGCCGATTTTTTGGCGTCGTTGAACATGTTACGCACACGCGCCGCCCCGACACCTACAAACATCTCCATAAAGTCGGAGCCGCTGGTGCTGTAGAAGGGCACATCCGCCTCGCCGGCGACCGCCCTGGCTATGAGGGTTTTACCGGTTCCCGGAGGTCCTACCAGCAGGATTCCGCGGCTCGGACGAGCGCCGAGTTTTTTGTAGCGGTCCGGGTTCTTCAGGTAATCTACGATGTCCTGAATCTCTTCCTTTGCAGATTCTAATCCCGCTACATCTTCGAAGGTCATTTTGACCTTAGTTTTATCATACAGCTTTGCTTTGTTCTCGCCGACCGAGAACATGTTCTGCCCTCTGGAGCGCATGCTGCGCCACATGATGACTCCTATCCACACAAACAGCAGCAGCGGCAGCAGGTTCGCAAAGATATCCCAAAAGCCCTGCTGATTGGCTGAGTTGGTAATTATGGTCACATTGTTCTGTTCCAGCATCGTCAGCAATTCTTCGTCTCCGGTGGCCGGCAGGTAGGTGATAAACTGCTGCAGATTGGTTCCACTGACGTTTGTTTGGTTCTTCAAGGTCCCTTCGATGGTGTCCCGGGTCATTTCTACTTTGGATACATTCCCGGAGCGCACAAGGTCCTTAAACTGTGTATAACTAATCACATTGGATTTTTGTTGCATCATTAAGATATTAAAAAACGGGAGTAAGAGCAGCAGGATTACAATAACCCATGTGAAACGGCTGAAATTAAAGCCGCCCTGGGGAAACTTCCAGTTCTGGTTTTGTTTATCTGGATTATTGTTTTCCTGATTGTTGCGGTTATTTTCGTTCATGTAATATACCTCCACAAGGAAAAATACTATCAAACAGCTTGGTAATCAAGGTAACTGTCCTGAAGCTTATTGTTCTCTATAATTTTTGAAGCAGCCAGCCTGTTTTTTTCTCTATATATAGTGGAACCCAATTAAAAGGAGGACTAAATAGTATGATTCCCCCATTTTGTCCCTACAAGAAATGTTCCCAACATTTTGAAGGAAAACATCAGAAATACTGGTATAGATGCTTTGGATACCATTGTACAGATGCTTTTGGGAAAGTTCAACGCTATCAGTGTAAGACCTGTGGCCGAACATTCAGCGATCAAACTTTCAATTTGAACTATTACGCGAAGAGAGTTATAGATTATGAGCAGCTTTTTAGACAGCTGCGATCAACAGCGGGAATACGTGATTTATCTCGAAATCTGGAGATTTCAAGGGGCTCTGTTGAGAATCGTCTCTTCAGAATGGCTCACTGGGCATTAGCTTTTCATGCATTATGCTTGCAGTATCTGCATTTGAACGAGGATCTCGCTGCCGATGGGTTCGAAAGCTATCTTCATAGTAAGTATTTCCCGCATCATTTGAACATTTTGATCGGTAAAAACAGTCAATTCTTTTATGCATTTGACTTTGCTACCATGCGTCGAAAGGGTCGAATGAGCCCTGCTCAAAGGAAGCATCGTGATTATCTCGATCGAATATGTAGGCCTGATCCAAAAGGAATAGAAAAATCTATGGTCAGACTATCTGAAGAGTTTATTTACATCTATGCAAATCGTTATAAATCAATCATTAAGCTGTTTACAGATGAGCATGAGGCGTACCCGCGGGCCTTTCGAAGGCATAAAGTACTCTATGTGCTAATGCAGCACAAAATCATTGAGCATATTGCGAAGAAGAGCACAAAAGAGCCTGGATGGTCTAATAACATGTGGTCTGTAAACTATATGGATCGTCAGTTTCGGAAAGACATTGTTAATTATGTTAGATATACCGTTAATACAGCAAAAAACACCTGTTGTCTTTTGGAAAGAATATGTATTTATCAATTGTATCACAACCATATAAAACTATTTCGTGAAAACACGCCTTTGAACGCTTTTACTCATTGGAATATGGCTGGTGGAAATAGCATGATATTCAAATACATGCTCGAGGAACGATTTAGATGGCGCCCTTTTGAATCTCTACTACATCTTACTCCGGTACAGAAGGGGCTTTGGTTTCGACTTTATCATACTCCCCTCAAAAAGAGAGGGGAGTATCTACCAAAGTACGTGTACGGCTAAAAAAGTGAGTACCAATCTTAAGCTGGCAATTATAACTGTAACTATCAATAAGCTTCGGGACAGCTTAAAAAGAATACGAGCCGCTGAGGCCGATTGAGATTCCCCGCAGCCTGGAGGTAAAAGTTTCCTCAAAATCACTGCCAGGATTGACTGCGTCTGATTTCGAAACCTCATAATAGTCATCGCTGGATAGGGTAGTCTCTGCTCGTATGTCAGTCAGGACTGCATCGATGCCCACGCTGATTGCATCAATTTGAAAGCCGACTGTGCCGCCAACCTGGTAGCCGAATCCGAATGAGATTTCGGTGTTGAGATTTTCGAAAATATAGTAGTCAAAAGTCGAGGCCTCGCTTCCGTAGTACCGGCCTACTGCGCCGTCGAAAGTCTGTGGTGCAACAATCCATGCGCCGGCGATGCCGCCGAAAGCCTCGAGGTATACTGGTCCCAAGGGGACATGGGTTTTGAGACGAAGAAAGGGAATGAAGGTATCGGCGGTGTACCAAATGGTGTCATCCATCTGTTTGAGGGAGTCATCTTCTCCGCTTTTATTGTAAGGCATGAAGCCGGATGCTTTAATATAGGTAAATCCAATTGGTACAGAGAGATACTCACCTAAGCCAATGCTTGTGGACAAGCCGGCCTCTTTGGATACGCTCCCACTCCCATCCAGAAGGGATTCCGGAAAGAAGAATGAAAGTCCTCCTCCCGCCGATTGGCCGAAGCTCAGGTATGCAGTTAACAATAATAGACCTATAGTTAGTCCGATTTTACGCATAGTTCTCTCCTCTTAGTTCTTTGATTATAGAATAATGGACCAGACCTCAAAAAGAAATACCGCAGACTGCGATTATCCTTTGGAGTGAAGTGCATCCGCTAAAGACTCGCCTGTGGAATAGGCTTTTGCAAGAGAATCAGGATCTTTCTTCACCGATCCCACTGAAAAATGGCGCGTGATTGGTAGCTCATCAATCAATTCATAGCCCATCACTTTAAAGGCGTCAGTCATTGCAGGCAGGGTGACCCCGAGTTCGGAGGCCTCTTTTTGCTCACATACCCCCACAGTGACCAATGCTCGGTATTTTGAGGCCAGCCGACAACTATATGGTCCCGGTCGGGGGTTTGTGAACTCAAAATAGGGGTATAAGCGGTCGATGAAGGCCTTCATATATGGCGTGATGTTATAATTGTAGGTGGGAGATGCGGTTACTAAGCCCTGACTCTCTTCGATTTTTGGGTACAGCAGATGCATCCCGTCGTAGAACTTGGTACAGGTTTTGTCTTTGCGGCATTGTTCGCACCCGATGCAGGGATGGATGGCATAGTCACGTAGGTAGACGATTTCTGTATCGACTGAATGTGCCTCAAGCCCCTTTGCTACCTCCGCTAAGATGGTATCGCTGTTGCCGTTTGCCCTCGGGCTTGCACTGACAAGCAAAGTTTTCATGGTTTCACCTCTAATCATCAATAATCTTCGGGACAGTTCCTACGGCAGCGAATTGCGCTCGTAGAAGATGCCCCCTTCGTAGCCTTGTATCCGTTGGTTTTGGTCGGCCAGCTCCAGGCGCTTTTCACATAAAGCGGCGTATTCCAACTCACGTTCTATACCACAATAGCTGCGACCGAGCTTTTTCGCAACTACGGAGGTTGTTCCGGAACCTAAAAAGGGATCAAATACCATCTCGCCTTCACGCGAACTGGCTAAGATGATCTTTGCCAGTAGTTTTTCCGGCTTCTGGGTGGGATGATCGGTATTTTCTGGCATCGACCAATAGGGAACCGTTATGTCTGTCCACAGGTTGGAAGGATGGGTCAGACGAAAGCTTCCGGAGTTTGTGGAGTACCAATCCTTGGGTTTTCCTTTAGGGTCTCGGTAAGGAGCCATCACTCGCCGTTTCAACTTGACTGCATTCACATTAAAATAATAGTCGTTAGATACGGTTGCAAACCAGATGTCCTCCGAGCTGTTCTTCCAGTTGTGTTTCGCCCCGCGGCCCTTTTCTCTCTCCCAGGTAATTCGGTTTCGGACTATGAAGTGACGACTGAGAACTTCAACAACTTCGGCGGTACTGCGCCAGTCGGTGCAGACATACACTGAAGCGCTCGGTTTGAGCAGTGGAATGAGACGGGTGAACCAGGCTTCCAGCAGTTCCTTGTATTCTGAGTTGCTTCGGGGGTTAAACTTACTGGAGTTGAACTTTTTATAGAGGTTATACGGTGGGTCGACGAAGAGAAGATCGATGAAGGCGTCAGGGAGATACTCTGTCGCAGAATGAAAATCGCCGGCTATTGTTTTATCTGTTAAAGATTTAACTGGCACCTTAGTATTAGTACTGGTATTAGTTTGAGTATTAGTAAGGGCACCTTCATATAGTACTTTAGTTGTAGTTGAATTAGTGTTAATAGTATTCTGGGTGGGCGCTGACAATTCGTCGACAGTAATGCAGCGTTGTAGGTATTGGTGTTGTTCCTGTGGGCTGAGCACAATGGTTCGGTTGCGGGGTGCGCGCGCTGGTTTGGTTGGATTTGCCGAGTGTGGAACTTCGTGCCGCCTCCCCTGGGCTGCATCATTTTGTTGCTTATCTGTGTTCATTGACCCTAGTATAGCTGAAAAGCGGTCCGATTTGAAGCGTGCTACACGAACGTGGTTGTTCTGCGGCCCTCGGCCCTCGGCCAACAGCCAACAGATTACAGGCTGCGAGCTGGGGGGTAGCTGGCAGGCTTGGGTTGGCATTTGAGAGCAGAGACAGGTGATCAGCGAAAGGAGAATTTGAGGTGGGGATTGGGGGGAAATGCATTGCAAAAAGCCGAAAGGTATATTATTACTATTAGTGGTATGGCTGAAACTAAGTCTCAACTTTCAAATCTGATTCTGAATATCATAGAGGGTGTCTCCGACGGAATTTTGATACAAAATGAGAACGGCGAGATCCTCTTTTTTAATGACAAATTACTCGAGCTCACCGGTTGGAACTCCTACTATGTGCTGTTCAATCAGCAGGAGATCAAGTCGAAACTGCAAATTCAGGAGGAGACAGGCGATAATGGTGCCGATGAAAGGCTTGATCATATAATCGAGCTGAGCCCCAAAATCCAGCCCTTGGAAGTAGTGCGGACGCGGGTGGAATCGCCGAGCGGGAACTATTACTTTGTGAGTCTCAAACCTACCGCGCAGCAGACCAATTTTGAATCTTACCGGCTGCACTATGAACAGCTTTTCAACAATGTCGGCGATCCCATGTTCACAGCCGATTTGTACGGCAACATAAAAACCGCCAATCCGGCGTTTGCCCAGGTGTTCGGCTATGATGCGAGTACCGGGGCTATGGATCAGGATGAATATGAGCATAAACTGCCGAATTTGCGAAAAATGTATGTGTATAATGATGAACTCGACGATAAGATCAGGCGCCTGGTTCAGGATGGAAGGGTTTTCAACATAGAAACCCATCTTTACACCCAAGATCATCAGATAAAACGGGTGCTGGATACCTCCTGGGTCATCAGAAATGCCCACGGAACGGTGAAGGGATACGCCACACAATTCAAAGATGTGACTTATTTGAGGAATATCGAATCGAGGCTCAAAATTTCCGAGCGGAACTTTACTATTCTCTTTGATACAATTATTTCGTCAATTATTGTGTTGGATGAAAATGGGCGAATCCTCAACCTCAACTCCGCCGCTGAAAAGGTGTATCGTAATAAATGGGAAAACATGGTCGGCGAACATTATGATGATATTCTGCGGGCTTCTAAAGAAAGCGAATCATTTGCCAAACTAAAGCGTCTGGTCGGTGAGAATGAAGGAAAATTCGTAAAGAGCGAGGTTATTCGTATTCGCCATGATGGTGAGAAGATATATACCTACGCTGCTTTTACCGAAATCAAAGACAGCAGTGGTACGGTGATCGCCTATTCATTAACCGAAAAGGACCTTACCGAGCGTGTGCACCTGGAGAATAAGCTGCGTGATTCCTTTGATCAGATCAAGGAGACCCAGTCGGCGGCAATTATCGGCTTTGCCAAGCTTACCGAGTACCGGGACAAGGATACCGGCCGCCATCTGGAGCGAATACGCGAGTTTACCCGAATTATGGCCACCACGCTTCGAAATAAACCCGAATATACAGATTATATTACCGAAGAGTATTTGGAAGATCTCACTCTTTCTTCTATACTGCATGATGTAGGGAAGGTTGGGATCGAAGATCAGGTGTTGTTGAAGCCCGGCCATCTGTCAAAATCAGAGTTTGATCTGATCAAGCGGCATGTACTGCTCGGCGGTGAGGCGTTGGATGTGGTCGACAGCAAGCTCGATAAGAAGTCATTCCTTACCATGGGCAAGGAGATCGCCCGTTACCATCACGAGCGTTGGGACGGGAAAGGGTATCCGGAAGGTTTGAAGGCGAAAGAGATTCCTCTGTCGGCCCGAATAGTAGCAATTGCCGATGTATATGATGCCTTGACCAGTAAACGGCCTTATAAAGAGGCTTATTCTCACGAGAAGGCCGTGCAGATCATTGCGGAGGAACGTGGAAAGCAGTTTGACCCGGAGATTGTAGATGTGTTCCTTGAAAATAATGTAGTTTTTGAGCGTGTCCGGAAGTTTATTGATTTCGAGGAGCACCCTGAAACTATCAGTGAATTGATTGATTCGATCGACAAATGAACTGAGAAGAGGTTTTTATGCATAAAAAGAGTATAGCGGTGCTGGTCTTGATTCTCGTGTGTGCGGTCAGTGTGGCTGCCCGCCCGATAGTCATCAAACTGGGCAGTGCGGCCCCTGATAACAGTATATGGGCAGATTCTCTGAAGGAACTGGCCAACGAATGGAACGAGATCTCGGATGGACAGATCGAGGTAAAGATCTATTTTGCCGGTTTCAAAGATGAATCCGACTTAATCCGAAAGATGCGTTTCAACCAGCTGCAGGCCGGTATTGTCACCGGTTTCGGCCTGCAGGTGCTGTATCCGAACGTTCTGGCCTTGAGTGTTCCCTTCCTTATTCAAAGCGAAGACGAGTTTAGCTATGTTCTCAATGAGATCGGACCGGTTATGGCCGAGCAAATCGAGAAGAGCGGCTTTAAGCTGCTGTCTTGGGCGAAGGCCGGCTGGGTCTATTTCTACTCTAAGGATCCTGTCATCTCTCCGGCTGACCTCCGGCAAATGAAAATTGCCTCTACCGGCACAGAAGGCGGAAATCTTATGAATGCCCTCAAAGATCTGGGCTTTCATCCGGTAAACGTATCCGCAGGGGAAGTGTTGCCGGCACTGGCCAGTGGAATGGTCGGAGCGGTGTATGCGACCCCCCTGGCAGTGGCCGCAATGCAGTGGTTCGGTGTGGCCGATAATATGGCTGATATGAAGGTTGCTCCGTTTTTGGGTGGGATCCTCATTTCGGATCGGGTGTGGCAGCGTATTCCTGAAGATATACGGCCTGAACTGCTAGAGGCTGTGAAGCGGGTCGGCACCCGGCTGGACCAGCAGATCGGGGAGCTCGAAACCGATGTGATCGAACAGATGAAATCTTACGGTCTGAAAGTGAATCATGTTCCTCCCGAAGCCGAGGAGGAGTGGAAGGCTTTGTTCGAGAGAGGACGCCGGCAATCCGGTGACACCCTCTATTCGGAAGATTTTATGCAGCGTCTCGAACAGATCATCCGTGAATATCGTTCGAATAATGAATAGAGAATGGAGCTGCCTTTGACCGAGACATCGCCAACCGCAAGAGATAGTATACATAAGGTACTGTTGAAAATCGAAAATGGTATTAATTACGTAGCTCTGTTTCTGCTGGCGCTGATCCCGGCTACCGAGGTGGTGTTGCGCACTCTCTTTCGCACCGGTATACCGGATTCCTCCGGCTATGTCTACCACCTCGTGTTCCTACTCACTTTCTTGGGGGGAGCCCTTACCGCCCGGGAGCATCGGCATCTCTCCATTGTTGCCGGCAATGAGCACCTGCCCAAGCGCTGGAAGGCTTCGGTTCACGTTATCAACTCTCATCTTGCGATCGCCATTCTCACCGCATTTATCTGGAGCTCGCTCTCTTTCGTCATGCTGGCCTTTGACGGGAGCGGGCGTGTGGGAATTATTCCGATCCGCTGGTTTATTCTGGTT
>CAZAMY010000045.1:0-10344 GCA_964485995.1 uncultured Sediminispirochaeta sp. | reverse complement strand
GGGATCGTTTCGCCGGGAAGGGCCGCAGCACTTTACCCACATGCTTGCAATGATTGGCTATTTTAAGTAATGTTGCAGCGATAGTTACACAAGAGGATTTACAGTATGGAAGCAGTCAAGGAACAATGGAAACAGCACGTGGCCGCCGCTCTGCGCGCCGTCGCCGCAGATCACGATATCGACCCGGCAGCCATCGAGGCTGATGCAGTCGTAACCGAAACCCCGCCCAAACCGGAGCTGGGAGATATCGCCTTTCCGCTGTTTCCCTTTGCCCGCATATTCAAAACCGCCCCGCCGAAAATTGCAACTGAGGTGGCCGAAAAGCTGGGTGCCGACAGCTGGACCGGCGATGCAGGGACTGTGCAGGCAGCCGGGCCATACCTGAATGTTACCCTGAAAATGGACTCACTGGCCGGGGAGGTCTGCAATGCCGTGCTCGCAGCCGGTGAAGCCTACGGTCGCGGCAAAAGCCTGGCGGGAACCAAGGTCATGATCGAGTTTTCCTGCCCGAACACCAACAAACCGCTGCATTTAGGTCACCTGCGCAACGACTCAATCGGTGAGAGTACCGCTCGCATCATCGAAGCCAACGGGGCGGAAATCAAGAAAGTGAACTTGATCAACGACCGCGGCATACACATCTGTAAATCGATGCTGGCCTATAAAAAGTTCGGTCAGGGTTCCACCCCCGAATCGGAGGGAATCAAGAGCGACCATTTTGTTGGAAAATACTATGTAAAGTTCGATCAGTGGTCAAAGCAGGACCCCGCTGCGGAGCCGCAGGCCCGGGAAATGCTGAAAGCCTGGGAGGCCGGCGATCCGGAGGTCACCGAGTTGTGGCTGCAGATGAATCGCTGGGCCATTGAGGGAATCGAACAAACCTATCAGAAAACCGGGGTTTCATTCGACAGCATCTACTACGAAAGCGAAACCTTCAAGCGTGGCCGCGAAGAGGTTTTGAAGGGCCTCGAGGGGGACATATTTTACAAAGAGGAGGATGGTTCGGTCTGGGTAGATCTGTCCGAAATCGACCTCGACCGCAAGGTGCTGCTGCGCAGCGACGGAACCTCCCTCTACCTGACCCAGGATATCGGCACCGCCATCGAGCGGCACCGCGACTGGCCCTTCGAGCGGCTGATTTATGTAGTAGCTTCCGAGCAGAAGTACCACTTCAAGGTGCTGTTTCATGTGCTCAAGAAGCTGGGCTTCGAGTGGGCCGGCAGCCTGTTTCATCTCTCCTACGGGATGGTAAACCTGCCGGAGGGCAAGATGAAATCGCGGGAAGGTACGGTAGTTGATGCCGATGATCTGTTTGCAGAGCTGAAGAGTATGGCCGCAGAAGAGATTCGCTCCAAGGACCGAGCGGAACATGTGGGCGATGTAGAGCAGGCCTCGGCGGCGGTTGCCCGGGCGGCGCTGAACTACTACCTGCTGCAGGTCTCTCCAGCCAAAGACATGATTTTCGATCCGAAGGAGTCCATCTCCTTTAACGGCAACACCGGGCCGTACCTGCAGTATATGGGTGCCCGTATCAGCAGCATGCTGCGCAAGTATGAGGAGCGCCGCGATCAGTACGCCGGCGGCAGCTTCAAGGCGGAGCTGCTGGAGGTTACCGAAGAGCGGCAGCTTGTTAAACTGCTGGCTGAGTACCCGGAGGTGGTCCGCAAGGCCGGAGAGGAGTACAATCCGAACCTGATTACCGCGTTCCTGTATGAAATCTCCCGCACTTTCAGCAAGTACTACCACGATCATCCTATTCTGCACAACGAGAACCCCGATCTGGTGGTTACTCGAATCAGGCTGGCGCGGGCAATACTGCAGGTGCTGCAGAACGCCTATTATCTGGTGGGAATTCCGTTCCTCGAGCGGATGTAAGCAGAGGCCGGCAGGTATATTGACCCTTTGCATAAGGGTATGGTATAAGAGACTTTACATACACTACGAGCTGAGGTTGAAGAATGTACGCATTGGTAGAAATTAAAGGTAAACAGTACAAAGCCACTGAAGGCACTACTTTAACAGTGGATAGACTTGAAAATGAGGCCGGCGAAGCGCTGGAGTTCGATACGGTTCTGCTGACCAGCAATGACGGCAAAGTCAAAGTTGGTGCTCCTTATGTTAAAGGGGCCAAGGTAAAGGCAACTCTTGAAGAGCACAACAAGGGCGGTAAAATCGTCGTAAGAAAGTTTAAGCGCCGCAAAGGGTATCGTCGTACCCAGGGGCACCGACAGCAGTACTCGCTCTTGAAAGTAACGGGTATTACCGGCGCGTAAACCGTGATCGAGGTTCAGCTGTTGCTCGACACATCGATGTGTCTGGTCGGGCTTTCGACTGCAGGGCACGCAGCCAGGAAAACTGGTGAAGCCAGTATTCCCTGTGCTGCAGTCTCCTCCCTGGTGAGGACGACGGCCCGTATAATCGAAGGCCGGACAGGAATCGAGAGCAGCGGGAACGCTTCTCGCCCGGGAAGCCTCGAGCTGATGCTTCACCGGGTCGATGCAGACTCCCGGGAATGGCTGCGCGGTATCACCGACTTTATAGTTGTCGGTCTAAAGGATATCGAAGCGGACTACCCGGAAGAGTGCAGACTAGTTTTGAAAACACAGGAGGAATAAGCACTATGGCACATAAAAAAGGTGGCGGAAGCACTAAAAACGGAAGAGACTCTGAATCGAAGCGCCTCGGGATCAAGCGCAGCGGCGGTCAGCTGGTAAAAGCCGGCGAAATCATCGTGCGCCAGCGGGGTACTAAGTTTCACCCCGGAGAAAATGTCGGCCGCGGTAAAGACGATACCCTGTTTGCAAAGGCAGAGGGAACCGTCCTGTTCAAACACCGAAAGGGCCGCAATTATATTAATATAGTTACTTCAGCTTAGGGGTAGCAGCGCTTCTAGTGGTTGGTTTTGCAGACGAAGTCTACATAGATGTCGCTTCGGGTAATGGAGGCAACGGTTGTGTCTCTTTCCGGCGAGAAAAATACGTTCCGAAAGGCGGACCGGACGGCGGCGACGGTGGTAGCGGCGGAAACGTCGTGTTCGAAGTAAGGGCCAACCTCAAGACCCTGGCACATCTAAAAACAAGACGGCAGTATCGGGCGCAGAACGGTGCCCAGGGGATGGGTAAAAAGCGTCACGGCAGCAATGGCGAGGACGTAGTCGTGCCCGTACCACCCGGAACTCTGATAAAAGACCCCGAAACGGGCCGCGTATTGAAAGATTTTACCCGTCCCGATGAGGGGCTGGTGCTTCTACATGGCGGGCGCGGCGGCAAGGGCAACATGCACTACGCCACTTCCAGGCGCCAGGCACCCCGCTATGCGCAGCCCGGCCAGCCCGGCGAAGAGATGCGGCTGCATGTGGAGCTGCACCTAATTGCCGATATCGGTTTTGTCGGGCTTCCGAACGCCGGAAAGTCATCTCTTTTGAAAACACTGACAAACGCTCATCCGAAAGTCGCCTCATACGCATTCACCACTAAAATCCCAAATCTCGGGGTCATGCGGGCCGAATACCGTGATATTATCCTGGCCGATATACCGGGAATCATTGAGGGCGCCTCACACGGAGCGGGATTAGGCGACAAATTTCTCAAGCACATCTCCAGGACCTCCGGACTGGCGGTGTTGATCGACCTCAGCGACGAGGACGTAGTGCACAGCTACCGCGTAGTACTGCATGAACTAGAGGCCTACACTCCGGAGCTCTTGCACAAACCGCGGGTGCTCATCGGGAGCAAGGCAGATCTGGAAGGAACCGAGGAAAACTATGCCAGGCTGCAGACGGAACTCGACGGAGAAGAGCTTATAAAACTCTCCTCATTCACCCGTATCGGGCTGGAGGAGATCAAAGCCGCCTTTCTGCGCTTAGTCGAGAGCGGTGAGCAGCAAGACGGAGCTCAAGCAGAGTGAAAACGGTTGTAATCGGCGGAACCTTCAATCCGGTGCATATCGGTCATCTCTACCTGGCAGAAGAGGCGCGCCGACAGGCCGGGTATGAGCGGGTCATTTTTGTTCCCTCCCATATTCCCGCCCATAAAAATCCAGATTACTGCACCGACCCGGAAGACCGGCTGGAGATGTTGAGACGGGCGGTGAAGCGCAGTGATTTCTTAGTCGATGACTGCGAAATTCAGCGCGGCGGTGTCTCCTACACCTACGAAACCATCATCGATTTACAGGAGCGCTACAGTATCGACGGGAAACCCGGTTTAGTTGTGGGCGACGATTTGGTGGAAGGGCTGCCGCAATGGAAGCGTTGGGAAGAGCTGCAGCAGATGATTAGTCTGATTATCGCGCATCGTCTCGCGACTCAGAGGGTTGCGTGTCCATGGCCGCATACCTACATCGAAAACTTGATACTCCCCATCTCTTCCAGTACGATTCGTGATAGAGTGAAGTCGAAATCTGTCTTCCGTTACCTTGTGCCGGAAGAGGTTTATACCTATATTGTAGAGAACGGACTGTACACGGAATGTTAGACCGCGGGTTGTTATACAACTATGTAGAGGCACATTTGAGTTTGCCCCGCTTTCTCCATTCACTGCGCACCGCTGATATGGCGGTGAGTCTGTGCGTCCGGTTCAATCTGTCGACTGAAGAGGGGTACGTGGCTTCGATTGCCCACGATATGGCCCGCGAACTACCGGCGGAGCAGGTGAAGCAGATTGCCCGGGAAGATGGGCTGCCGCTGCTGAACGAGGAACTCGATCGGCCGGTACTGCTGCACGGCCGGGCTGCGGCAGTACTGCTGCAGCACTCCTGGGGAGAAACCCGGGATTCTGTACTGGATGCGGTTCGCTGGCACACCCAGGGGCATCCGCAGATGGGAGATCTGGCCAAGATTATCTATATCGCCGATTATATCGAAACGGGGCGGTCGCACATTAGCGAGAATTTTCGGCGCCGAATACTGGAGTTTACTTCAATGAATGAAATGGTACTGGAAATCTTGAAAGCCCAGTTTGCACATCTGAAGGACAAACAGACTGAAATTTCGAAGTATGCACTTCAGCTGTTTTCCGTACTGGAAGAGAGGCGGTATGCGAAAATTTAGACTGAACAGAGCTATTATCTTTTTGTTGCTTATTTTAGCGGTCTTAGGCGCAGCCGGAGTGTTTATTTATATGCAGGTGCGCACCGACCAGATAGCCGCAGCTCTAGAGGAGCAGCGTACTGTGAAGTTCGTGCTACTGGTAGGGGAAGAGGGGCAAATCGAGTTTTCCGAGGTGGCGCTGTATCAGCACGATACTGGGAAATGCGCGCTTATCGATGTGCCGCTGAATGTAGGGATGCTGCTCAAAGACCGGAACAAAATCGGTGCTATCCGCAGTGTCTTCGAGGCTGCTGACCCCGAAGCCTACATTAGCCACATAGAAGAGCTTCTGAATGCTGAGATCGATCATTACTTTTATATTGAGAAGGATGAGCTGGTACATGTAGTCGACCTGCTCGAGGGCCTGGAGCTGTTTATTCCAAATCCGGTCGAATACCGGTCGCCGGAGGGTATTGTGCTGCTTCCCTCCGGCAGTGTGACTCTGGACGGCGAGAAGGCGGTGCTGTATGCCACCTATCAGGAGCCGAACGAACGTGAAAGCGAACAGATAACCCGCCGGCAGAAGTTCGTACAGGCGATGTTGAAGAAGATGGGCGAAAAGAGTGAATACCTGTCCGATGATCAGGTGCATTCGGCTCTTTTGAGAAATATGGAAACCGACCTCTCAAAACGGGCAGTGGCCTCCCTTATCCAGTCTTTCAAGCAGCTAGACTTTGATCAGGTTGTATTTCAGCGGGTCTTGGGCAATGAGCGTCAGGTCGACGGTCAGACGCTGCTGTTTCCATATTATGAGGGCAATTTAATCAAAGAAACGGTGCAGCAGACACTGGTCTCGCTGCGGAATAAAGAGGTTGTCAGCACGGAAGAGCTGAACATTACCCTCGAAATACTGAACGGTACCAGTCGCAACGGCTTAGCCGGTCGTACCTCGCAGGTTTTCAAGAGTTTCGGCTACGATGTAGCGCGGGTGGGCAATGCGACTGAGCAGGACTATGAAAAGACATTGGTCATCGACTGGAGCGGCGACATTTCCGGCGCCCAGCAGGTGGCGAACGTAATACAATGTAAAAATGTAGAGAGTAGAACGGGCGAAGCGGACGAAGCTCCGGCCTCCGCTCCGGGCGTCGATGTAATCGATGTCACTATTATATTAGGGAAGGATTTTGATGGTAGATACTGTAAAGAGTAGAGATGTCGCTATGGAAGTGGGACAAATGATTGATGAGCACAAGGGTGAAAACACAGTAGTGATTGATGTGCGTGAACAGAGTAGTTGGACCAGTTTCTTCGTTATCTCGACCGTGAACAGTGTTGGACATTTAAAGGGTCTCACTCGACATATTAAGAACTTTCTCACAGAGCAGGATGTAAATGTACTCCATCGCCATAAGCGAATTGCAGAGGATGGATGGGAGCTCATTGACTGCGGGTTTATGGTGATCCATCTGATGAGCCAAGAGATGCGCGAATTCTACGATCTCGAAAAATTGTGGTTCAGTGGTGAAACGGTGTATCAGTCATCGAGCTCGTCGAAGTCGTCATAATCTAGACCGTCCTCATAGTCCAGATGCTCTTCATCGTCGTAGTAGTCTTCGTCTAGTTCGTAGTCCTCGTCATCTTCGTCTTCTTCAGCATAAAGATCTTCTTCAAGTTCTTCATCCATATCCTCGAATTTTTCATCGACATCTTCGTCGTAATCGTCGAAGTTGTCGTCGAAGAAACTTTCATCGTCCATAGCGTGCCGCATACTCCTATTCCTCCTTCGCATTTACCTTTTGAATGCCAACGAAGAGTGTAATCGAGCCGAAGTCGCCCTTGATTACCCGGTGCAGTGACTCTGTTAACTGGCTCAGATTAAAGTACAGATTATCTCCCACCACAATTGTCGGCGGGGTAATATCACAGTCGATTTTGTCCTGTTCGAGCAGGGTGGTTGAACGGCCGGTGATCTGGTTTACCAGCTCGGCCATTGCCTCCTGATGGAACTGCCCGAAGCCCTGTTCATCGATATCCATATGCAGATTTTCAAACAGCTTCTGGACGAAGGTTTGCCCGCTTTCGATAGTGGTGCTCAGCGAAATATACCCCAGAAGGCTTCCGGTTATTCCCACCGTTGCAACAATACCCTGAGGCTGTGAAGCACTGGCGGGAGGTTCTGAACTGAGATGCGTGAAACCGATTTCTGAAAAAACCTGTTGGGTTGCGGTTTCGAAAAGCTTCAATGAATCAGCGATCATAAGAGTAGTATAGTTGGAATGCGAAATATGTCAATTTCAACTTTTTAAAACTTGAGAATTATGACGGTGAGGGATATGATCGGCGTATGTTCAACTCAGTGACTCTATCAGCTCCGGCCAAAGTAAACCTCCATTTGGATATCGGAGCGCGGCGTTCGGATGGATTTCACAGCTTACGCTCGCTCTTCGTGATGATCGGTCTGTATGATGAATTGTCGGCTGCTGCG
Source organism: uncultured Sediminispirochaeta sp. (assembly GCA_964485995.1). Classification (GTDB taxonomy): domain Bacteria; phylum Spirochaetota; class Spirochaetia; order DSM-16054; family Sediminispirochaetaceae; genus DSBN01. The sequence continues at coordinate 2,830 of CAZAMY010000045.1, read as the reverse complement.
ACGGGCGGGCGCGAGTGCAGCATTCAGGGCTGCGGGAATATACCCCGCGAGCAAAACCTCATCTGGAAGGCCTATAATCTTTACTGTGCAGCCGTCGGAGAGTATATCGGTCTTTCAGTAGACTGCCGCAAGCGGATACCCGCAATGGCCGGTCTCGGCGGCGGTTCGAGCGATGCTGCGGCTATGCTGCGGATATTGCAGGTGATTCACCCAGTATCTCTTCCGCAGGACCGCCTGACTGAAATTGCCGCACAACTCGGCAGTGATGTTCCCTTTTTTCTAGTTTCACCTTCAGCCCTGGTAGCCGGCCGCGGCGAGATTATCGAGCCTATCGTCACTCCCGTACAGTACTCATGTGTTGTCGTGAAACCGGACTTCGATATTTCCACCGGCCTGGCCTACAGTAAATTGGACGCATTTGAAGGCGAACAGGATAATTCTCTATCCCTGCAGGAAATCCATACTTATTATCAAGAGTCTCCCCAGAAGTGGAGGTTTTTCAATAGTTTTACCGAGGTGCTCAGCACAGAGTATCCGCAGATAACGGCGTTCCGGCAGCTGTTCAAGGAATGCGGCGCGGACTATGCAAATGTTTCCGGAAGCGGTTCTGCGCTTTTTGGAGTCTTTCGAGATTCAAAAGCGGCGGAGAGCTGTTATTCACTGCTGAAAAAGGACATAAAAAAGGTGTGGAAAGTAAAAATGCTTGCGTCCCTGACAGAGGCAGTTTACAATTGAAACAACTCAAATAATGTTGCCGCGGGCATGGAGGTAATATGGACATTACTGACATCAGAATTAGAAAAGTTGGGACCGAAGGAAAGTTGAAGGCTTATGTAACAGTGACTTTTGACGACTGTTTCGTAGTTCACAATGTCAAAATCATTGAAGGCAAAAACGGTGCTTTTATTGCGATGCCGAGCAGGAAAACAAAAAAAGGTGAATACAAGGATGTCGCCCATCCCATAAACTCCGATTTCCGCGGTATGTTGCAGGAAAAGATTCTGGATGAATATGAAAGACAGGTCGAAAATGGAAGCGTTGAGACTGTTGGAGGAAACGAGGATTATTCAGAGTAAGGGAATCTTAGAGAGAGTATAAACCGGTGACTTTTCAGCATTCTCTACCACCATGAGTAGAGGATGCTCTTTTTTTTTGCACCACGTGTCCAGTGAATGGCGGGAGAAAGAGCGGACTTGAAAAAAGTTATCTGAGGTGGTAGAAATACTTAGAACATTATGATATAGTTCTTCGCACACTCAAAAACGGGTGTCTAATAATACGCTTTGGGGCGTTGGCAAGCGGTTAAGCCACCGGTTTTTGGTGCCGGTATTCGTAGGTTCGAATCCTACCGCCCCAGAATTATTTACTTATAACATATTGAAGTATTCATAAGGAGTGAAAGCATGGAGCGTCAAACGCTGGAAGCTTATAAGAGAACTGAGCTTAAAAAGGGAGCCTCAAATCGGCTGCGCCGTCAGGGTTGGATCCCGGCTGTAATTTACGGTTCGCATGAACCAAAAACAGTCTCTGTGCAACAGAATGAGTTTGAGAAAAAATTCCACTCGGTATCTGAAAATACAATCATTACCCTTCAGCTTGGAAAAGAGAAGCATGATGTACTGGTAAAAGACTATCAGGAAGACACCATACGCGGATTTGTAACCCACATCGACTTCTACGAAATCGAGAAGGGAAGAACCCTGCGAACCAATATTCCGGTTCATGTCAACGGCACCCCTGCAGGTGTAAAAGAGGGCGGACTTCTGGAAGAACGGCTGCATGAAATCGAAGTCGAATGTGTGCCGGCCGATATTCCGGAATACTTCGAGATCAATGTCGAGAACATGAACATTGGTGACACCGTCCACGTTGAAGAACTCGAAATACCGAAAGGTGTAAAGGTCCTCAGTCTCCCGGAGCAGGTGGTAGTAACTGTGACTACGCAGAAAGAAGAGCTGCCTGAAGAGGGTGAAGAAGCTGCCGAAGGCGAAGAACTTGCCGAAGGTGAAGAAGGCGAAGAAGCTGCTGAGGGTGAAGAAGGCGAAGAGGCTGCTGAAGAGTAGCCCCGTCTGCGCATCCCTCGGCGCAAGGATCAAAAATCGGATTGATTTTCATTGGCTTGGGGAATCCCGGGACAAAATACGAACAAACACGCCACAATGTCGGCTTTTTAGCGGTGGAGAAGGCCGCTCAAAAGGCCGGCATTGCGCTTAAAAAAAGTTTTGGAAAAAAATATAGTACTGCTGAAGGCCGCTATGGCGAACAGAAAGTGGTATTTATCGAACCCCTCACTTACATGAACAACTCCGGAAATATCATTCCCACCCTGCGGCGCAAGTTTCAGCTTGCACCCGAGAATATGGTGGTGGTGTGTGATAATCTCGATCTTCCCCCGGGTACTGTACGGGTGAAAAAGGGCGGTGGTACGGCCGGCCACAATGGACTGGCCTCGATCGTGCAGCAGCTTGGTACAAAAGATTTTTTACGGGTCTATATCGGTATAGGGCGACCGCAGTTCCGCGGGGATGTGGTGAAATACGTACTGGGAGTTCCCGCCTCCGAAGAGCGTGCGGATATCGAGGCGGGAATTGAACGGGCTGCAGAGGCTTTACTCCAACTGGAAACGAATTCGCCGGAGAAGGTGATGAATGAGTTCAATCGCAGAAACTCTCCTGACAACGATTCAGAGTAGCGCCTGTAAAGCCGGAGTACAGAAAGACGATTTGCTCTGTATTGCCTATTCCGGCGGTCCGGATTCGACGGCGTTACTGGCGCTTATGGTCCGTCTGCGGGAGCTGGAGGAATACAGGGGGCTTCAGCTGAGGGCTGT
>CAZAMY010000044.1:0-10517 GCA_964485995.1 uncultured Sediminispirochaeta sp. | reverse complement strand
TCACCTCCGCAGGCGGCCGAACACAGCAGCCAGAGCAAAACCACAGCAATCTTTGACACTTCGCAAGTAGTCTTCATACACACCTCCTGTAAATACACAGGCCGGAAGGTGCGGGTTTGCTTCAACTTTGCTGCAAATTTGCCTCAATTTTTTATCGATTTTAGCAAATGATCATTGACAAGCCTGTGACAAAGAGCTATTTTAATATTGTACTATACCTTTAGTACAATACAACAATGGTACAAAGGGGGTGTTGGTAATGGCGCCTAGAAAAACCGATGAACTGCAGTTCACGATCGATCCGAAAAGCGGCGTTCCATATTACAAGCAGATTATTCTGCAGATCGAAATGGCGATTGCCGACAACCGCCTTCAACAGGGAAACCAGCTGCCCACCGTCCGCAGCCTGGCGGTTGACCTGAAAATAAACCCCAATACCGTGGCAAAGGCCTACAATCAGCTGGAAATCAGAGGCATTGTCACCACCCAGCAGGGAACCGGCACTTTTATCTCGGAGAAGGAGATCAAAATGGATGAGATAGAGCGCGAAAAAATTTTGTCGCAAATGAGCCGCGATTTTCTTTCGAAGGCGGGTTCATACGGCTTCAGCATCCAGGATGTTATCGATCATCTGCAGGAGCTGCAGGAACGAGAATAAATAAGGTCAAGGAGGAACCTATAATGAATTTTTTGAAAAAACGGTACAGTAGAATTAAAAATCTGCCAACGTTTCGCTTGGATAAGGATTTTATCTTCAACACCTTTTCACTTCTGTTTCTCATTCTTTTAGCCGGAATCGGTATCGCAGTATTTCAGCTGACCGGCCTCGGCTTTACCGATGTAGAACTGCAGGGAATTATCCTGGCGGCGGTAGTATCGGGTGTGGTAATCGCGCTGGTATCGGTCTGGAACATGCTGTTGTTTGCCCTGGTTGCCGGATGGATAGTGCTGTTTCAGGTAAGCGCTTCGATGAACCCCTTCGCCTATCTCATTCCGGCAATTGCGCTGTTGGCCTCCTCTACTACTCAGCTTATGTACCACTGGGATAAAGCGGTTATCCTGCGGATGGGCAAATTCAAGCGCGTGCAGGAGGCGGGGCTGTTCTTTCTGATCCCCTTTGCCGATCGCATCGCCAATAAAGTCGACACCCGCATCAGAGTGACCGATTTCAGCGCCGAGCGTACCCTCAGTATGGACAATGTACCGGTTCACATCGACGCTATCTGCTTCTGGATGATCTGGGACCCACAGAAGGCAATCCTGGAGGTAGAGAACTTTCTGGAAGCGGTGACGCTGTCGGCCCAGACCGCACTGCGGGATTCCATCGGCAGCCACGACCTGAACACTCTGCTCTCCAAGCGCGACGAGGTCGGAAAGGAGCTGCAGCGCATTCTTGATGCCAAAACAAATCCCTGGGGAATCACCATTCTCTCGGTCGAGTTTACCGATATCATCATTCCGAAGGAGCTGGAGGACATTATGAGCCGCAAGGCCCAGGCCCACCGCGAGCGGCAGGCCCGGGAAATCCTCGGCGATGCAGAGATAGCGGTGGCAGAGAAAATAACCCGGGCCAACGAGTTCTACCGCGACAATCCGCAGGCCTTTCAGCTGCGCGCAATGAACATGGTCTACGACGGGCTGCGGCAGAGCAAGGGCTCGATCATGCTGATGCCCTCCTCGGCCATCGAGAGTATGAACCTCGGCAGCCCGGCCGGTCTGGCGGCCCTGCAGAAGATCCAAAATCAATCCACAGAAAACCGAGACTCCTCGGAGCAGGAGGAAGGAGAAAACCGTGATCCAAATACATAAGGTGAAAAAAACTTACCGTTCAGGAGAGACAAGCGTACAAGCTCTGCGGGGAGTCGACCTGGAGATACACAACGGAGAGTTCCTGTCCATCGCCGGGCCTTCGGGTTCGGGTAAAACGACTCTGCTGAACCTGATCGGCTGCCTGGATAAGGCCGATGAAGGCAGCATCCACATCGACTCGATAGATGTGGCAACGAAAAGCCGCAAAGAGCTGGCCCTGCTGCGCCGGGAGAAAATCGGCTTCGTATTCCAATCGTTCAACCTGATACCGGTACTGACGGCGTTCGAAAACGCTGCATTCCCGCTCTCGCTGCTGGGAATCTCAGAGCAGGAGATCAGGGAGCAGACAATGGAGATGTTGAGAGAGGTCGGCCTCGATGAAATGGCCAACCGTAAACCTGCCGAGTTGTCCGGCGGGCAGCAGCAGAGGGTTGCCATTGCGCGCGCTCTGATCAAGGATCCGGAGATAGTGCTGGCCGACGAACCGACGGCAAACCTCGACTCACGCACCGGCCAGGACATCCTCGAGCTGATGGAAGCGCTCAACACCCGTCACAACACCACCTTCATCTTCTCGACCCATGATCAGATGGTGATGGATTTTGCCCATCGCCTGGTTCAGCTGCACGACGGCATGATCCACAGCGACGAGGTCCGCGTATCGGCAGACAAGCATACTCCGGTCGGAAGCCGAAGCTGAGGAGGCTGAAAATGAAATTCATAGTGAATTTGGCCTTTAAGAATCTGTTCCGCCACAAGCGCAGGACCGTAATCACCTCGATTGCCATTGCAGTCGGTCTGGCGCTGTTCATTCTTATCGATTCGATGCTGGTGGGCATTGAAGAGGATTCGACCCGCAACCTCGTGCTCTACGAAACCAGTTCGGCCCGTATAATGGACACGCAGTTCTGGGATGAACACGAAAATCTTCCGCTCAAACACAGCATAGATAAGCCGCAGCCGATTCTCGACGATCTGGACGCGGCCGGCATCAAAGCCGCGCCCCGAACGGTATTCAGCGGCGAGCTGGTTATGCGCAAGGACCCGTATCCGGAAGACGGTTCGATACAGGCGCGGGTTATCGCCATCGACCCGCAGCGCGATCCCGATGTATTCCGCATCGACGAGTCGCTCAGCGCCGGCCGTTTTCTGCAGGAAGATCAGCTGGAGGTTGTACTCGGCGAATGGCTGGCCGAGGATATCGAGGCCGACGTCGGGTATCCGCTCACTATTATCACCCGTACAAAGGGCGGTTTCTTTCAAACCATAGATGTGGAGATCGTGGGGCTGGTCAATACGCCTAACCCGGTGGTAAATCGCACGGGCATTTTCATGCCGATTCAGACTGCCGATTACTATCTGCAGATGGAAGGCAGTGTCACCCAGATCGATACCAGTTTCCCCTATCAAGCGGATGTCGATGAGCAGACTGCGCGAATTCAATCAGCCGCCCTGCAGGACCGGCCGGATCTGACCGTAGTCGACTGGAAAGTGCTGGGAAAGGATTTTGTGGCTCTGGCAGCAGCAAAAAGCGCCGGCAGCAAGGTGATCCTGTTTCTGGTTTTCATTATTGCCGCGGTCGGCATTTCCAATACTATGCTAATGTCGGTATATGAGCGGGTGCGTGAAATCGGCATGCTGCGGGCCCTGGGCATGCACCGCCGCGAGATAAGACTGGCCTTTTTGATAGAGGCCGGAGGTATAGGTCTGATCGGCGCTTCGGTCGGCGTAATAATCGGGGTACTGCTCAATATTCCCCTGGTAAACATCGGCATCGACTACTCTGCGCTCATGCGCGATGCGGACATGGGCTATCGAATTACCGGCATCATGCGGGGGCTGTGGAGCGTGAAAACGATCATGACCGCCTTTTTTACCGGTGTATTCCTGTCGGTACTGATGGCCTTCATCCCAACCCGGAAGGCGCTGAAACTGCAGATTACCGACGCCCTGCGCTACCAGTAGTGCAGATACAATCGAGGAGGACGACATGAAACTAGGTAAAATTGCCTGGAGAAATATACGCCGCAATACCCGCCGCAGTATCCTGTCGATGTCGGCGGTAGCCATAGCAGCTATGACCTTCGTATTTCTGTTCAGTATGATCGAGGGGATGAAACAGGATGTGGCCTACAACCTGCAGACTTTCGTCACCGGCGAGGTGCGCATACGGCACAGCGAGTTCGAAAAGTACAAGCACCTAAACCCGCTGCATCTGGGAATAGAGGACTATACCGAGGTAACTGCCCGGCTTGAGGGGATGGATGCAGTCGCCAGTATTTCGCCGCGCATCAAGTTCCCGACCGCTATCTACAAAGAGGGCAACACCTATCGTGCCCAGGGGCAGGGGGTCGACTTCGAGCGAGAAGCTGAATACCAGGAGATCGCGCAGTATGTGGTCAAGGGGCGACTGCCCCGTAACGGTGAAAACGAGGTACTGGTGGCAAGCGGTCTGGCGAAGGAGATGAACCTGGATATAGGCGATAACTTCACCCTGCTCACGCAAACTCGCGGACGAGGCATGAATGCAATCACCTTCAAGATCACCGGACTGAGTCATTACGATTTCGACGGTCTAAACAGCTCCTTCTTTCAGGCGCCCATCGACCGTGTACAGTACTTTCTGCGTATGGACAATTCTGTCAGTGAAATCCTGATGAAACTGAAAGACGGCTACTCCGCCGAGGAGTTTGCGGCCCGGCTCGACTCGGAGCTGCCTGGGTGGGGACGACCGCAGCTGGAGGCGCGCATGTGGAAGGACATCAGTCAGACCTACTCGTTTGTAATGATGGCCGACGCTATATATTTCATCATCGCGCTTATGTTTTTTCTGCTCGGGAGTACCGTTATCGTGAATACAATGATGATGACGATATACGAGCGGCGCAAAGAGATCGGTACAATCAGCGCTATGGGAATGACCGGACCCGAAGTAGTGCGGTTGTTCTTCCTGGAGGCGTTCTACATCGCCGTAATAGGCTCCTTTACCGGTGTCCTGCTGGGCATCGGCTTCACCTATCCGACTACCATCTACGGGCTCGGTTTCAGCGAGGCTATGCAGGGGGTCGACTTTGAAATGTCCACTGTCCTGAAGCCGGTACTGAATCTGAAATCGACTATCTTCGTGTTTATATACTCGACTTTCATCGCCTCGGTCGCATCCTTTATTCCGTCCAGGAAATCGGCCAAGATAGAACCGGTGGAAGCCCTCAGAGCTATCTAATCTCATTTTTAAGGGAGGATTATCATGAATAGGTACAGCCAAAAACTACTTCTGTCCGCTCTGCTGATTGCAGTCGGAACACTCATCGCACTGCCGGCAACGGCCGCTCCGGATGAAACAGCCGCACAGGTAATCCGCAAGCTGGAAGAAAACCAGGTGCATGAAACCGCCCGATCAGAAGGCAAAATGATCATCAACGACCGCTTTGGTGAAAAAGTCACTACCTTCAGATCGTGGGCTGAAGGCGAAGAGAAGACCCTGATAGAGTTCACCAGCCGGCAGGAGCGGGGACAAAAGATTCTGCGCACCAATGACGAAATTTATCTCTACTTTCCCGACGCAGCCGAGGTCATCCGGCTGCAGGGCGCGGCCCTCCGCGATTCGGTGCTCGGCTCGGATATGTCTTATGAGGATATGACCGGCGGCAAGGGGATTCTGGAGGACTACCACGCCGAGCTGCAGGGCACTGAAAACGTCGACGGCCGGCAGTGTTACAAGATCGAACTGAATGCCAAAGGCCGCGGGGTAGCTTACCCCAAAGAGCTCATATGGATCGACACCGAAATGTATGTGAACCGCAAAGTGCATATGTTCAGCCTCTCCGGTAAACTCCTCAAGGAGATGCGCATACAGGATTACAGCACTCAAAACGGCAAGACTTTTCCGGTGCGCTTTATCATTGAAGACAAGATGAAACGCAACAGCTCCACCGAGTTCGTAATCGAATCGATCGAGATTGGCGTGGATATTCCCGCCAGCCGCTTTTCTCTCGAGGAGCTGACATGGTAGGCCGACCTTCCACCCTTCTAATCGCACTGGTCTGCGTGCTGCTTGTGCTGCCGCTGGTTCCGCCGGCGGCCCGGGCCGAAAGCATAACCACCGCCGAGCTGGAACTCTTCGACACGGTGCAGCGCAGCGCTGACGGCAGCTGGCTCCATTATGGGGCAGGATCCGCCTCGATTAAAATCGATCAGACCGGCAACCGAAACGTCCGTTCGCAGTTCGAACTCGCGGCCGCCGTGGTTCCCACTTCCACCGGTATAGATTCGGTGCAGGCTGTCAGCCGGGCCTACGGCAAGTTTCGCTTTCAATCGTACCGCGGGGTAATCGGAAAGGCGCCCTTCTCCTGGGGTGAAGGGCTTATCTTCAACGCCGCCGACGAAATCTTCGGGCGCGGCACGGGAGTAAACCTGATGCAGCAGGAGTTCGACGATCCCACTGCCTGGATCACCTCCCTCTCACGCTACTTCGGACCCTTCAGCTTTGCAGAGCTGCTGGTGAATCCGGGGCTGGCGGAGGTCAACCCGGCGGCCACCGATCCGGCCGACAGCACTGAGTTCCCCGGCATCGGAGAAACCCGGGCCGGTATTCGCGTTGTCGGCAAGCCCGGAGGCATCAAGTTGGAGGGGGGCTACCTCTTCGACGGACGGGATTCTACCGCAGAGGGCGGGGCATCCCTGCAGGCCGGAGACTATTTCCATCGGCTTTATCTCAGTCTGCAGGGGAATCTCTGGCTCGACTGGCACCTCAGCAGCTCCCTTGAACTGCCCGACCCTGACCATATTGCCGGCAGTCTGCCGGAGGCCCTCTGGGCCGGACAGCTGTACACCGCCGGAGTCTACTCGATGATACCGATAGGCTACGACGACACCCTCAGCTTCAGAGTCGAAACCCGGGTCTATCCGGCCGGAACCTGGAGTCAGGATCACAGCTCCGACGACCCCGATTACGGCATTTATGCGTACAGCGAGGTCTCTTACGACTTCGGCGGCGGTTTCAGCCTGCTTGGCCGGAGTCTGGTGAGTCCACTCGACCTCTCGGCGCGATTGACTCCCGGATTTTCTTGGAACCTGTTTCAGGGCTTCACCCTGCTCGGTTTTGCGACCGTTCAGACGGGCGAACCGCTGGACACCTACGCCTGGGAAGCAAAAAACACTGACGGAACGACCGATTCCACATCTTCAGGACTTGCCGTACAGCTCGGTTGTTCTATAACCTACTAGGTGGTATGAACGAACTGTCAGCTGTATTTACACGTGCGTGCACGAACACCCCTCTGGGATCTTTCCACCTTCTGTTCGAGGGCGAGCACCTAATATACGCCGGATTCAGCGATCCGGCAGAACCGGGGGTAAGACTGCCGTCGATTCTCCGCCGGCGGCTTTTTGGGGTGCGGAAGCCAGCGGCGGATAGTATGGAGACCGGCTCTCAGGAGTATCCGGCGCATGTGCAGCAGGCTATTGTCCAGATTCAGAGCTACTTTTCCGGCCAGCCGTACCTATTCGATATTCCGCTGCAGCTCTACGGCAGCCGCTTTCAAAGGGCCGTCTGGAATCAACTGCTCGCGATCGAATCCGGCGCGACCAGCACCTACGGCCGGGTAGCCGCCGGATGCGGGTATCCGCGGGCTGTACGGGCAGTCGGCAGTGCAGTCGGGAGTAACCCCATTTCCATAATCGTCCCCTGTCACCGGGTTCTGCCGGCCGGCGGGGGTGTAGGCAACTACGGAGGTGGTCCGGATAAGAAAGAGTTTTTACTGAAACTGGAGCATGCGATTAACTGTAATTAGCTGAATCGGCCGCTCCGGCGCATGCGCTTGGAGCGATTGCCTACTTCGATTTTTTCACATAAAACTGCAGCAGCTGAATAAAGAAATAAATCTTTTTATAGATTTCCGTGATACTGGTTTTTACATCCTTCTCGGAATACTGTTCTATCTCTTTCCAGTTTATGATCAGTTCGTGAGGCTTTTTATCGTAGTCTTCGAGTACCTGCTTGAGCCCCTTTCCAATGGTAATCAAGTTCTGGGCAGTGGTCTGAATGATGTCGAGAGCCTCATCATTGGTTTCTTTGAGTACCTTCTTCAGGCTGACCATCGCATTTTTGTCTTTGTCAGATCTGGCCATATAGGTTTTGATGCGGGCCCCTCGTTCACCGTCCTCAGCCAACGAGTCATCGAACTTCAGCAGTTGATCGGAGACCTCCATGACCGCATGAAATGACTCCGAAAGCTGCTGACTCATCAGATTGGTCGACCACTTTCCGCGAATAAGCAGAAGATCTATTACCACCTTGATATCCCGCTTGAAAAAATCAAGCAGAAAGGCTTTTACATAGTTGAGAGGCTTCACATATGTGAAACCGCCGAGCATTTTTTTGGAAAACTTCAGGTTCTCTTTATCGGTATAGTTCTTCATCCGCGAGATGGCGGTGGTGCCGAAGATCGTTTTCAGCAGTTTATCGACCTTCCGGTTCTGCCGTTCGTTGAGTATTTTCTGCACCGTCATCTCGGACTGCGTTTTTATTTTGTTCAGATACTCTTCAACAATCCGTTCGTTAGGGGGATAGAACTGCGGCTTAAAATATGGATCTTTATCAATATGCCGCACTATCTGTTCGAATACATTCTCTTTCTTCACATTTTCTAAGTTTCGAATGAGCTTCTTCCATGCGGAGCGGTTGATTACCTCGGTTTCTTTGTAGTTCTGCAGGAGATCGAATAAGCGCTCCCAGTCGGCATCCTTGCGGATGAGCGGCATTACCTCCAGAAAATCCTTTAGATCGTCGCTGATATACTCGGCGTTGATTGCCTCGAATTTAGGATTATACGCAAAATCGCGTTCCGGCAGATTTGAGTCGAACTTCTTCAACAGGAAGTAGTAATCGAAGTGAATAAACTGCAGAAAGGCAGACAGCAGATTGTAGGTCCCGTCAATCTCCTTGACCTTATCCCCCTTGAAACCGGAGAAGAAGTTGACCATCTTCTCCCGCAGCTCATTGGCCAACTCTTTGGTATCCATTTTTTCCGCTTTCTCACGGATTGACTCTTCAGTCAGTTCATCGCGGATGTTCTGGATCTCTTTGGGCAACGAGGCTTCGATGATCAGGTTTTTCAGTACGTTCGAGGAGTGGGCGTGCTCCAGAAATACCTGCGAGGGTCCGATTACTTTATATATATCATGAAAGAATTTAGCCAAGGCAGGCAGAGCCTCGCCGCTGCCTGGTTTATAAAATTTGTTTTTCTTCTTCTTGAGATCTTTAGCGATATCTTTGAGAAGTCGGCGCTTTTCGCGCTCGGGATCCATTCCCCGAAAAAAGATAGAGAAGATCTTCTGAACCAGACCTCTATCGGTTTCGGTCGAAACCCCGCTTTTTTCATCCATGCCATAACTTTATGGAAAATGAAAACCGCTGTCAACCTTAAAAAAACAATTCTCAGTTTGCAAGTCTTCTGCCTTCCAAACTGAGAATTTGCTTCATTTACTTAGGAAAAATTCAATTTTCTAACGGTTGCAGGCATTCTCATTTTGAAGTGTTGACATCACCACTTCAAAATGAGAATTGCTTACCTTAAAAAGCTTTAAGCCCTCCGTCCGGCGTAAAGACAGCCCTGCTGTACCTTCAAATCGGCCATTTTCCGGTCCAGTTGCGCATAGAATTGACTTTTTGGAGTGAAATAGCGCGGGGCAACCAGCCGCTCTGTGGAGGTGTCGCAGGTCACCCTCTGGATGACGGTATCGGCGGGCAGACGCTGCAGCGCCTCTACCACGTAGCCGAGATGCCGGCTTCCGCTAGGCACAGTGAAGACCCCGGCGCCATATTCTGCGGCTAAGGGAGTATCGGCGGCAATGTTCAGATTGTGTATCTTCACTCCTTCCGGCTCGAGGGCGGCCACATAATCGACTGTAGCCATTATCTCTTCAAAGGATTCCCCCGGCAGCCCGAAGATCAGATGCACCGTAATCTTAATTCCAGCCCCCCGTAACTGATGAAAGGCAGTTTCGAACTGCTCCACCGTGTGGGCCCGGTTCACTCTCCGAAGCGTATAGTTGTGGGCAGACTGCAGCCCGAGTTCAACCCAGACATCCAACTCCCGGTTATGATATTCCGATAGGAGGTCTACCTGGGCGCTTCCCAGGCAATCCGGCCGGGTTGAGACGATGAACTCGCAGAACTCAGCCTCTGCAAGGGCAAAATCGTAGATTCTGCGCAGTTGTGCCGGCGGAGCAAAGGTATTGGAGAAGGCTTGGAAATAGAGAATATAACGTTCGGCCCCGTAGCGGCGGCGCAGAAACTCCCTGCACCGCTCTATCTGCCGGCGAATAATCTCAAGTCGTTCAGGACTGACTTCTCCCCCGCGGCGGATGCGGATTGCAGAATCACCTACTACCGACTCCTGATAGGCCGCCCGGGAACCGAGTTCATCGCAGAAACTGCACCCTCCGCTGCCGTCGCTGCCCCGATGCGGACAGGTAAAGCCGGCATCCACCGAAATACGGTAAACCGGCTCTCCGTATTTCTCTTTCAGATATCTGCTGTAACGATAAAAAGGGCGTTGTGGTTTCATAGTGAAATTACCGCAATTATTCTATACCTGTCGCTGATTGACAACCCCAGCAGTAAAGACGTATGGTATCAGCGATGAAACCTGCACGTGCCCGAATTACTTCCATACTGTTTCTGGCGGTGCTCTCGGCAGGCGTAT
>CAZAMY010000043.1:0-10578 GCA_964485995.1 uncultured Sediminispirochaeta sp. | reverse complement strand
TGAAGGTGTTGATTCTCCCGAAGCGGGCAAGCAGCTGGCCGGATATGAAATCTGGGTCGAAAGAAGCGAATCTGCGCCGCTGGATGAGGGTGAGTTCTATGCTGCCGATGTTATTGGCTGTCATCTGTACTTTCAAGGGGCGGATGTTGGAGTGGTACGGTCGATAATCGAGAACGGTGCCACCGATCTGCTCGAAGTGAAGGTCGAGCAGGGAACGCGTATCGTTCCACTGACCGAGCAGTTTATCGGTGAAATCGATATCGAAGGCAGTACTATTGAGCTGAAGGACGACTGGGTGCTTTCGTGAAGTACAGCATTCTGACCCTGTTTCCGGAGATAGTGCAGCAGTACTTCGAGAACTCCATTATGGCCAAAGCGGTGGAGCGGGGGATTGTCGAGTTTCAAGTGCTTGATTTTCGCAAGTTTGCAACCGACCGCCATCGCACCTGTGACGATGCCCCCTACGGCGGCGGAGCCGGAATGGTGATTAAGCCGGAACCGCTAGCAGCCGCCCTCGATTCGGCGGGGGCGCGCGATAAGCGGGTAGTCTACCCTAGTCCTTCCGGAAAGCTCTTCGACCAGAGCTATGCTGAAGAGCTGGCCGGTAATGAAGAGCTGGTGTTTATATGCGGAAGGTACGAGGGTATCGACCAGAGAATTATCGACATGTATGTGGATGATGAAATCTGTATCGGAAACTACGTAATGTCGTCGGGAGAGTTGGCATCTTTGGTAATAATTGATACGGTATACCGGCTGGTAGACGGGGTGATCAACCAGGAATCGCTGCAGGAGGAGAGTTTTTCGGACGGACTCCTGGAGTATCCGCACTACACCCGGCCGGCCGAATTTCGGGGAATGCAGGTGCCAGAGGTCTTGCTTTCGGGCAACCACGCCGAAATCGAGAAATGGCGATACGCACAAAGAGTTGAGAAAACGGAACGGTTTCGACCGGATTTACTTAAGGAAGGGGAATAATATGGATTTGATTCAGGCAGTTGAAGCGGAACAGATGAAAGAAAATGCCGTAAACTTCAGAATTGGTGACACTGTAAAAGTGCATTTTAAGATTGTCGAGGGACAGACCGAGCGTATTCAGGTCTTTCAGGGGATTGTACTGTCCAGTAAAGGCGCGGGAATAAGAAGAACCTTTACCGTACGCAAAATGTCCTACGGAGTAGGCGTCGAGCGTGTGTTTCCGGTGCATTCACCGCGCATCGACAGAATCGAAGTAGTTCGCCGCGGCCGTGTACGCCGGGCAAAACTCTACTATCTGCGCAAACGGGTTGGAAAGGCTGCTAAGGTAAGCGAGCTGATCCGTCGCCGCGACCAGATCAAGAAGGCCGGCGAATAACCGCCGGTCCCTGCTTGCTGCATGCAGCAGCCGTCGATAGGGCTTTTAAAAACTATAACAGCCGGCTTCACCGAGAGAACGGTGAAGCCCGGCAGTCACATCTCATTTACCGTCCAGAGGAGGATCGGAGACCACAGCTGGGTCGTGAAAATGCTGGGTCGGGAAGTGCGGGTAGTCTCTGACCTGCAGCTGCAAGTCGGAGCCCGGCTCAGAGCCACTGTAGAGTTTGAATCCGGCAAACTCCTCCTGAAAATAGACCAGCAATCATACGCCTTTAAAACCCTTTTACAACATTCGTCATTGGCCGATACTCCGCACAACCGAGCTCTGCTGCAGGCTTTTATGGCCCAGGGGCTGCCGATTCGGGAGGCCGAACTGAAATCGGCTCGCACACTGTTTTCACAGCTGGAAACACAGAATGCGCAGACAGCCCGGCTGGTGGCACTTCTGCAGGATAAGGGGCTGCCCCTGTCGGCTGAGCAGTTCAAACGGCTGCAGAGCTGGGTGTGGGGCGAGGAGTACACAGAGCAGAGGGGCGGTAATCCGGGGCAGCAGCACTCGCAGCAGCATTCCGGCCAACATGGACAGCAGCAGCGTTCAGACCGGGAGGCACGGAAAAACCAGCTCTCAAAGAATGTAACAGAAGAGGTAAAAGAGCAACTGCAGAGCACCAGTACAAAGGGTTCGCTTCTCCATCTGTTCAATCACCGACAGGCCCGTCACGATAATTGGATTATTATTCCCATTAATTTTCAATCGGAGGATACGGGCGTGCTGCGCTTGCAGGTCTCTGCGCTGGGTAAGCCTGGCAGGTTTACTCTTACATTTCACCTCAATTCATCCAATTCACCGGCTGAGTGGCACTTTGCCGGCGACTGCGGAGCGGTAGAGTCCAAAATCCGGGTGTTCCGAGGTCGCCACGCCAGCGGCCGGCCCGACCGCGAAATTCTTTCCAAATTACAGCAAAAACTAAATAACCTGCGGTTTGAAATTGACGATACTATAAGAGAGGCATCTGAGTTCGATCCCTTCGGCCCTGGTGAGGGAACTGCTTTGAAAAGGGTCGATACGACGGCCTAAAACGGGTATAGTAGTGGAAAAGAATAAAGCGGTTGCATTAAAGTATTATCAAGAGTTGCCTGCTCCGTTCATTGCGGCCAGAGGTAAGGGGCTACTGGCCGAGAGAATGCTTGCCATAGCTGCTGAAGAGGGAATTCCTATCGAAGAGAGGGCGGACCTGACCGAGGTGCTGTTTTCGCTCGATGCGGGCAGTTTTATACCCGAAGAGCTTTATGAGGTTATTGCGCAGCTCTATGTTACAATCGCCGATGTACAGGAAGATGTATGAGAAGTATTAAAGTCGAAGAGTTGAAGCCTGGAATGAAATTCTCAAAGCCGGTCTACATGGACGGTGAAAACCTGCTGGTTCCAGAGGGGATCGAGATTAAGCAGAAGGATATCGACCGTCTGCGCCGTTGGGATATTACCGAGGTTCAGACCGAAGGTGAAGCACTCAATGAAAACGGAGAGACTCCCCAGGATAAGATGTTCTTCGGTGACGGGGCTACCTTTGAATACAACAAGGCTGTCGACTTGGCAGATAACATTTTTCTGCAGACCAATGACGGCGGTTTGCCGGACAAAGTCGATATCGATGAAGTGGTTGAGAATGTATTTCAACTGCTGATTGAAAAACCGGATCAGTTGATCGGTCCGATGTTTCAGGTACAGAATACCCAGCATTCACTCTCGCAGAGTGCTGTAAACTGCATTATTTTAGCGGTACTGATTGGACAGAACCTCAAGCTTCCAAATTATCAGCTGGTGAACCTGGCAACCGCAGCTGTGCTGCATGATATCGGTATGACCAAAATACCAAATGCAATTCTCAACAAGAGCGGACAGCTGACGGAGAAGGAGCGGAAAATAATGACGACTCATCCGATATACTCCTATCGGGTCATTACCCGCGAGCTGGGATATGCCGAAGAGGTGGGCCGGACAGCCCTCTACCATCACGAGCGCTGGGATGGAAAGGGCTATCCCAAACAGCTGAAGGGCAAGGAGATCCCTCTGACTGCCAGAATTTTGTCGGTGGTGGACGCCTACGAGGCGATGGTCCGGGAACGGCCGTACCGCGATTCGATGATCGGATACCGTGCTATGCGGCAGATTCTGAACGACAACTCGCGTCGTTTCGATGCTGAAATATTAAAGGTGTTCTTGAAGAGCATGGGAATTTACCCAGTCGGAAGTATTGTGATACTGAACGACGGCTCGGTTGCAAAGGTGATAAAAAACCATAAGCAAGTGCTGCTGCGGCCAGTGGTTCGCATTCTGGTAAGCAGCAGCGGGCGTAAGATTCCGGCTGGGCAGCAAAAAGAGGTCGACCTCTATTCGGCTGGCGGCAGTTTTATTGTGAAAGCGGTCAGTGTAGGAGAGATGAAGCAGATCAATCAGAAGAAGTGATATGTGCTGGAGTTGCGATGATTTCCTGGCAGGCGGGCGAAGACAGGGCGGCGAGTTTCTTCGAAGAGAAGGGGTTCACGGTAGTTGCCCGCAACTTTCGGTCGAGGCGCGGGGAGATAGATATTATTGCCGTGCAGAATGATGTGCTGGTGTGCGCGGAAGTGAAAACATGGAGTAAGGTGAAGATGGATGGGATAGAGTATTCTATCGACTATAAGAAGCAGAAGGCCTCGTTGGCAGCGTGCAAGTTTTTTTTATTAAAGTATCCTGAATACGCCGAATCTGTGATAAGATTTGATGTCGTTTTCATTGACGCTGACAGTGGAGCCTTACGCCATATTAAAGATGCATTTACAGAGAGTGGTGTGATATGATACGGATTGCAAAGCAGACTGATCCAAAAAAGTTAGAAGAGCTGAAGCGTAAGATCAACGACAAGAAGTATCTGAATACAGCCATCAATACCTTAGCTGTAACGATAACGAAAGAGATTTTACACATAAAAGAGGAGTAACTGTTGAGTAGAAGAAGCAACTCGAACCGCCGAGGACGACGGCGCGGAGGCGGACGGAACCGGAATGAGAATCGTTCACAAATAGCCGAAACAGTTCAGCTTACCTGTATTCGCTGCGGAAAGAGTATACGCAACCCGCAGATGGCACTTGCCTCGCCGGAAAACGAACCGATCCATTTTGACTGCGCCATACAGGAGGTTGCCGAAGCAGAAAACCTCGGGGCGCGCGAAAAAATTTGCTATCTTGGTCAGGGAACCTTTGGTATAATAAAGTTCAAATCGAGCTCGTCCAACCGGGATTTCGAAATTACAAAACGAATTCCGTATGAAAAAGCAGAACAATCGGTTGATTGGCGAAAGCAGATGCGTGAAAAACTGGATTTTGGACGGTAGGTAATTCAATATGTCATTGAAGTACGCAATTTTAGGACTTCTGGATCAGGAGCCGCATTACGGATACGAGATAAAGCAGAAGTTCGAGCAGATGATGGGGGATCTATGGCCGGTGTCCTACGGTCAACTGTACCCGACCCTCAGAAAGCTGGCGGAAGATGACCTGGTTACCATGAAAACCGTGCAGGGCAAAAAAGCGGTTGAAAAAAATGTGTATTCCATAACCGAACTGGGCAGCCGTTTTTTTAAGGATTGGCTGACCGACAAGCGTAAAAAGATACAGATTTCAATCAAGGATGAGTTCACCCTCAGCCTGTTCTTTCTTGACCAGATCGACCCGATCGATGCCGAGGATATTCTGCGTGCCAAGCTGGATGAACTCCGCGAAAAACACCATCACTACTCCGAGGAGTACCAGCGCTATACTGACAAGACACCCCAGTACAAACGAGCCCTCACTCGCAAAATGCTGCTGCATTTAGAGGCCGAACAGAGGTGGCTCGAAGAGCTGCTGAGCTGAGGCCCTATATAGACCCCTATCTGGGCTCCGCGCGTTAATAGTTACACAACTATCCATTATCAGCTATTCCATAGAGATGAGCCCAAAAAAAGCCCCGGCGACTGCCGAGGCTGAAAATTCTCGTTTTGTTGAATGACTCTGGTGAGATGCGAGGCTTAATATGTCATGAGCTGACGCATTACCTCCTGAGCCTTCTGCTGTACGGTACGGATGTAGTTGCCCTGGGACATGCGGATAAGGGCCCGGTAGATGCTCGGATCATTCAGGCCGCCGTTCTTTTCAGCCAGTTTTTCGATTGAGAGCAGGGCGGCATAGGCGAAGTTCTGGTCGGGAGTCATAATATCCTGATTGAGAATACTGAATGAAATAGCCTGGGTGATCTGATTGTTGGTGTTCTCGGCGCCCATTTCACCGAGAGCGTATACCGCTTCGGCCAACACCATAGGTTCGTCATCAGAGATAAGAACATTGATCAGGGTGTCTTTAGCTGCTTCACCGCCCATTTTACCGAGGAGCTCCGCGGCTTTGCGGCGGACTTCCGGAAAATTGTTAATCAGACGGCCGGCTTCACGGATTTGAACACCGATGCCCTCCGAGGAGAGCCTGTCGAGTATATAGGTTGCTTCCGGGTCTCCGGCAGCTACATCGCCGGCTTCGATCAGCTCTGTCAGGTTATCGAGTGCCGATAGCTTGGAGGCCCGGTTGTCGTCGAAGGCCTGTTCGCCGATGATTCGCATTTCCACACTCTGCAGAAAGAGTTCTTCGACAGTGGTTTCATCATCGTCGCCGTCATCCTGTTGCGCCCATACAAATGCCGGGATCAGTAGAAGTATGAGAATCAGTGTGGTTATTTTTCCGAAGTTGGTTTTCATAGTACACTCCATAGACAAATTTTTCGTTTTTCTATTTAGTTATCTTCCATTGTCCGTCCACCTTCTCAAGAGTGTAGACGACAATTGGTTCGTTATTCACGATCATATACGCCCGGACCTTATTTTCGCTCAACGCTTTTATATCGTCGATACGCACATCTTTACGACTGGCTACTACCACATAGTTGAAATAATCTTTCAGGCTTCGCAGTTTGATGTCGTATTTCTTCATGAGAGGCGCCTCAGAGTACTCCTGCAGCACGGCGGGGTCGCTGTAGTACTCTTTGTACTCATTGGTGAGATACGTCAGCCATTTCTGATAGTTGCGACTGGCAATAATCTGGTTGAGCTCCTCGACCAGTTTTGAAAGGTCCTTTTTGGTTTCCTGATACTCCTCCTCTCCCATTTCATACGCCTCTGTACCTGCCGTATCAACGGGTTCGGAAGCAGCTTCGAGGGTGTCCTCAGCGGCCTCGGTTTCCGTCTCTTCGGCAGCCGGCTCTTTATCAACAGTGTGCTGCTCAGCTTCCGCAGTTGAAGAAGGTTGGGCAGCATCGTTGCTCGTTTCCGGAGTACTTGCGCACCCGGTGACAAACCAGAATACTGTCAGAATACATATAGCCGCATAACGAAGGTAGTTTCTCATCAATATCAAGTGTATCTATGAGCGAGTACTTTGTCAAAACTATTTTTAGAAAAACAGGCTAATGGGAAGCAACAAGAGTAACGAGAACAAGATTGAGAACTGCCTTGACCAGATGGTGCTCCACTATTACACTTTCTCTATGCAGAAAGCGATATTTCCAGGGACATTCGATCCGCCGACCAACGGCCATCTGAACCTAATTGCCCGCGCGGCAAAGATATTTGAGACCTTGCATGTTGTAATAGCAGTCAATCAGGGCAAGAAAACACTATTTACCCCGGAAGAGAGGCTGGAAATGATGGAACAGCTTCTGGAGCCGTATGAGAACGTCGAGGTGCATTTATGGGATCGATTGATTGTTGATTATGCAGTGGAGATCGGAGCGAAAGTAATGCTGCGGGGAGTGCGGGCCCTGGCGGATTTTGGCTATGAGTTCGAGCTGGCTATGACCAATAAGGAGCTGCGGCCCGACCTGGAGATTATGTTTATGCCTACCGATCCTAAGTATTTCGTCCTGCGCTCATCCGCAATAAAAGAGATAGCGATGTACGACGGTGATTTGTCGACAATGGTTCCTCCCCAGGTTGCTGACGCCCTGCGTCAGAAGCTGAGGGGAGTTGACAATTGATCTGTATTAAGTTATGTTCATTTGACTATAAATCAAGAAATTGAGAGGTTTTTGATATGGCAGTACCTAAAAGTAGAGCCTCAAAAGCACGAAGCAGACGACGGAAAGCGATTAATATGAAACGCTCCGCCCCCGGCTTGGTTGCATGTAGTTCCTGCGGTAACCTTGTGCTTCCCCACCGTGTATGTCCCAAATGCGGGTCTTACCGGGGTCGCCAAGTATTAGATCTTGAATAATACTCAAGAACAATAAGGAGATAGTTATGGACGAAGTGTTTGAAAAGGTGAAGAAACTTATAGCCGAGAAGCTTGAGGTGGAAGAGGAAAAAATCAAACCCGAAGCTTCTTTTCGGCAGGATCTTGGAGCCGACAGTCTTGATACCTACGAACTTGTCTACGCAATTGAAGAAGAAATGGGAATCACCATTCCCGATGAAAAGGCTAACGAATTCGAAACGGTAGGCGACGCGGTAGAGTTTCTCAAGTCTCAGACAAAAGAATAGCGAATAGCGGTAGGGACGTGGGTCTTTTACCAAAAGCGCAAAATGTAGTAAACGCTCCGCCAATCGATCCAGAGCGGAAAAAAGAACTGCAACTGTTTGAAAAGCATATTGGAATAAGGTTCAGGAAGCTTGAGCTCCTGAACCTTGCTTTTTCTCACCGCTCATATGCGAATGAAAGCGGCGGAGATATCAGCAACAATGAAAAGCTTGAGTTTCTCGGCGACAGCGTTCTCGGCTTGGTGGTCAGCGAATATCTGTACTGCACCTTAACCGACCGCGCCGAAGGAGATCTCGCCCGGGTCAAATCTTTTGTTGTCAGTGAGGATAGCCTGGCAGAAATTGCGAAAGGTATCAAAGTTGACAACTTTATCCTGATAGGGAAGGGTGAAGAGTACTCGGGGGGAAGATCAAAAAAGGCGATTTTAGCCGACTGTATGGAAGCCATAATTGGCGCATATTACCTTGATTCTGGCTTCAAGGCTTCCAGAAGCTTCATATTGAAGTATCTCATTCCGGAGATTAACAAGGTGCTGGAGAATAAGCACAAGAAGGATTACAAAACCCTTCTGCAGGAGTTTGTACAGAAGAAGTACAAAAGTTATCCGCGTTATTCTCTGGTAAAGAAAACCGGTCCTGACCATGACAGGACCTTCTGGATTGAGGTTACTGTTGAAGGCAAGGCATACGGTCCGGGCAAGGGCAAAAACAAGAAAGAAGCTGAACAACACGCCGCAGGCATTGCCTATCAGGCTCTGACCGAAGAACAGGAAAAGACGAATAAAAAGCGTAGAAAGACTCCGGAAAGAGTCAAAAAAAGTTAGCCTTTTTCTTCTTTTAAGTAAGTAGCGTAGAAGCTTCTGGCCAAGGCCAGAAGCTTTTCTTTTGTATTCATAGACGGGTCATCTATCACAGTTTCCAGCAGATGTTCGAGCACCACCCCCATTTCCGGTCCTTTCGGGATTCCAGCCTCTTCGGACAGGATATGACCGTTTACCGCCAGATCACGGATCGAAAGGGCGTTTTCCTGAGAGAGTACTGAATTGACCCGGTCGCGCAGCGGAGTGAGACTGTCTCTGCGTGGTCGAAGACCGTGCATCCCGTATTGATCGGCAATCCGCAGATCGAACAGGTTCGGCAGGTGCTCCTCTCCGACCCGGGCTATGAACCGGCGTACCGCCCCGTCGGACCATTCCGGCGCATAATTGAACATATGCTGTGCCACCAGGTGGCATACATTTTTTTCCGCTTCTTTCGAGAACTTGAGCCTGCGCATGATCCGATGATACATGTCATCCGAGTCTTGCTCGTGCCGGTGAAACGAGACACCGCCCTCATCGTCGGTCTCTACTGCGGTGGCCTTGCCGATATCATGCAGCAGAGCGGCTATCCGTACGGTTAAATTCTGGCGCGGCGCCCCGTCGCAGGCCAGCAGAGAATGGTCGAGTACGTCGAAAGAGTGGAAACCTCCCTGTTCAACCCCGCGACAATCGGCAAGCTCCGGAAGTATCAGCCGCAGGAGGCCGGTCTCTTCCATGATGCGCAGGCCGATTGAGGGCCGTGCGGCAGCCAGCATTTTTACCAGCTCATCGCGGATACGTTCGGCCGAGACCTGGGAAATTGTATTGACCGTCGCAGTCATGGCGCGGTGGGTTTCATCCTCGATGCTGAACTCGAGCTGGGCGGCGAATCGGCAGGCCCGCAGCAGCCGCAGCCCGTCCTCCCGGAAGCGTTCGGCCGGCACTCCAATTGCCCGAACCAGTTTCTGTTTGAGATCTTTTTGTCCGTCCTGCGGATCGACCAGAGAACCGTTGACCAGATGCACTGCCATCGAGTTGATGGTAAAGTCCCGGCGCTTGAGGTCTTCGAACAGATCTGGTGTAAAGTGGATTTCGTCCGGATGACGGGCATTGCTGTACTTGCCTTCGACCCGGAAGGTAGTTACCTCGAAATGGTGCCCCTTGAAGATAACCGTAACAGTGCCGTGTTTGATGCCGGTGGGAATGACGGAGCGGAATATCTGCATGACCTGCTGCGGTTCGACATCGGTAGCAAAATCATAATCGGTAGGTTTATGCCCCAGGACCATATTCCTGACTGCACCGCCGACCAGATAGCAGTTGAAACCGTGGCGATGAAAGATCTCTCCGAACTCTTTTACTATTTTGGGCAGCTTTAGCTTGTTCAGTTTGTTCATTACTTCCTATAAAAGCATAAAAAAAACCGTCCGGCAAGCGGACGGTTTTTATAAATGAGCTGAAAAGCCCGGAGCTGTCTAAACTCGCGCGGCTTATGCTACTGCAGGAGCTGCAGTACCGACTGGGTTTTCTGGTTAGCCTGAGCCAGCATAGCGGTTGAAGACTGAACAAGAATCTGGTTCTTGGTGTATTCCACCATCTGGGCAGCCATATCCGCATCACGAATCTGTGATTCGGCGGCCTGCATGTTCTCTGCTCCAACCAGGAGTCCGCGGGACGCATGTTCCAGACGATTCTGGTAGGCGCCGAGGTCTGCACGCTGTTTGTTTACTTTCCGCAAAGCACTGTCGATCACGGAGATCGAAATGTTAGCCTTGTCGGGAGTCGACATGGAGATGAAGCTGGCGGCGTGCGGCATGTCGCCGGCGCCCTGAATACCGAGCCCCTGGGCGGTCATGGTGCCGATATAGACCCGCTCGCGCTGG
>CAZAMY010000042.1:0-10650 GCA_964485995.1 uncultured Sediminispirochaeta sp. | reverse complement strand
TCGTGCTTCTCGGCGGTCAGGTCGGTGAGGGGCTGGAACCAGTGGGTGTAGTGGGTGGCCCCCTTCTCGATGGCCCAGTCCTTCATGGCGCTGGCCACTACTTCGGCCACCTCCAGGGCCAGCTCCTGCTTGCCGGCCTGTACGTCCTTGAGGTCTTTGTAGACCGGTTTGGGCAGCCGCTGCCGCATTACGCTGTCGTTGAATACGTGAATTCCGTAGATCTCCGTCAGCGGCGTTTTGCTGTAATCCGTCTCTGTGTGGTTCATTCTGCTCCTCTCCTCTGTTCTCCAGCCCTGGTCCCCAGGTCTGTTAATCTTCTATATTATTATGCAATTTGCATGCCAAGTGCCGGTGCGTTTGGAGTTCATCAGTAGAAAAATGGTAGAAATGTGCTATTTTCCGGTTGAGTCCCGGCTTAGGCCGCTTGATTTCGGTTTTCTCCGGTGTGCTGTCGTCCGTGAGAGCGGTTTGTGGGCAACTTTTGAGCCCGGCTGAGCCTGTTTTGGTCTATTGGAGCCCAGGTGAAGTCTAAAAAAATACACAAATGTAGCACAGCTTGATATTAACTACATTTATGTAGTTAATCGAAACTGTTCCTACATAAACGTAGTTCTGTCTGCTGGATCAACCGGTTTTAATATAATACACCCTGTACTTTTTAACAAAGTCAGAGTGTCTGTAGCTCATTTTTGCCTGCCGCAGGCCGGGATCGCCGAGATCCTGTTCGCGGTTGATGTACATATAGTGCCTGGGCAGCATGGAGGCGAAGGAGCGGTTTACGAACTGATAGATACCTTTGTATTCGGAGAGTGCCTTTTCAAAGTGGATTGCAAAATAACGCCCCTTGGCCAGGGGTTCGCCCAGCGAGTAGGCAGCCGGCTTACCGTCCACATAGGTCAGGCACCCGGACAGATTGAAGTCTGCCATGTGCTCGATTGCTTCGCGGGCTGCATCCATGTCTCCGAGTTCCTCGCGGCCTTCGGCCCATTTTTCAAGGACCTCGAGGGTGTCATAGCGATTTTCCTCGTCTATCCGCTTTTCTTCGTAGTTATAGTTATTGATGAAGCCGTTTACCAGGTTGCGCTTTTTATGCAGTTTTTTCCCGGGCAGGGCGGCCAGATCTTTTCGCAGGTACAGGTAATCGAAGTTGTTGCGGTCTTCCTGCACCACCAGTCCGTTCCGCTCGAGTTCTATGCGGTCGCGCTCTACTACCGAGTTGGGGAGGTTTTTCAGATACTCATGACTTTCAAATAGACTTTTTACCGTTTTTATGTTGTGCACACCACAGGGCAGCATAAAGAAATGCGCGCCCTCATCGTCTGTTCCGGATATCACCAGGTGTTCGTCCGGCAATATCGAGAGTGTGTAGTTGTAGTGTCTCCGGAATAGATAGAGGTTCGCGAAGGTGAATTCCGAGATTCCGTCGGGCAGCATGGCCAGCCGGGGATGCAGGTCGTCTCGCATCGACCAATCGATGGGTGCAAATTCAGGGTATTTAGGTATCATGATGATAATATAGTGATTTTTCGCTCCCCTATCAACCCAGTCTTACGAAGACTGGTGCTCTCTTTTCTGTAAATGATATTTATGAAAGACTTTAACTAACAAAAATTCTGAATTATCGAAGTAGTCTTGATAAATAACTATTATGGTTTAGGTTAGCTTCGATGGACCACCAATTTTCGACTAGCAGGGTAGACAAGTGAAAGCAAGGATATATACTATACCCCATGACTCACAATTACGATCGAAAATGGATAAGCCAGACAGTATTAGAACGCTTTCTTCGGTATGTACAGATCAACACAACCAGCGATCAGCATATAGAAGAGATACCCTCGACCGCAGGGCAGTGGGACCTCCTGCGGATGCTTCAAACCGAGCTCAGCGAGCTGGGATTAGAAGACATCAGCCTGGACGAACACGGGTACCTCATCGCCAAAGTGCCGGGACGCAGTGCCGGGGACAACAGTTCCGGAGGCGGCAGCAGTGCGGCCGGCGCACCGAGCATCGGCTTGATGGCGCATGTCGACACCTCCGGCGACATGGCCGGGGACGGGGTGAAGCCTCAGCTGCACAAAGAGTATGACGGTAAGGACATAGAAATCGGGAACGGTTATACTCTCAAAGTACAGGATAATCCTGCGCTTGCCGAGTATGTCGGCGACACGATAATTACAAGCGACGGGTCGACCCTGCTGGGAGCCGACGACAAAGCCGGGGTGGCTCTTATCATGACGGCACTACAGTGGCTGCAGGACCATCCAGAAATCGAACATGGAGCTTTCGAGATAATCTTTACTCCGGATGAGGAGACCGGCAAGGGAATGAACCTTTTTCCGGTGAAAAAGCTCGATTCCGGTTGCTGCTATACCTTTGACGGCGGCGAGCGGGGTATTATCGAAAGCGAATGTTTTAATGCCTATATCGCGAAAATTGTCTTTACCGGAAATGTAGTGCATCTCGGAGATGCGCGTGGAAAGCTGGTGAATGCGGTTACTATGGCCGGAAAATACATCAGTATGCTGCCGCAGAACGAGTCGCCGGAGGCAACCGACGGGCGGTACGGGTATTATGCACCGTTCGAAATATCCGGCGGGCTGGATAAGGCTGAGTTCACTGTGTATTTGCGCGATTTCGAAGTCGAGGCGATGCAGCACAGAATAGATATGCTGCACGACCTGGCAAAGACGATAGAAGGGCTTTATCCGGGTGGTTCGGTAGAGGTTCATGCCAAGAAAATGTACACCAATATGCGCGACCATATAGCTGCCGAGCCGAAAATCATGGACCTGCTGGAGGAAGCTATCCGGCAGACGGGGGTTGAACCGCAGCGTACCCTCATTCGCGGCGGAACAGATGGGGCCCGTTTGAGCGAAATGGGCATTCCGACGCCGAATGTGTTCACCGGCGGGTATAATTTTCACAGCCGGTTTGAGTGGGCTTCGCTCTCTACGATGGTAGAAGCGGTGGAGACAGCGATTAATCTGATCAGATTATGGGGTGGTCAAAAATAATCACTTTTTCGATTTGTCCGAACCAAAACTTTGAACTCGTTTCGGCGCCGTGCTATATTAAAGGCAGATGGGGATGAAAATGGAAATACATAAAAGACTCTATATACGCACATTGGCGGTTCTGTTGTTGCTGATGTGCTGTGTTGTGCCGGCCATGAGCGAAGAAGCGCGTGGTGAAATCGTATACATCGAGGGTGCTGTGGATATTTACCGCGATGGAGCGAAGCTCGACTGGAGAGCTGTTGATATCGGCACCTTCCTCGAACCCTATGATATGGTCGAAACCGGTCAGGACGGGTATGTGGAAATCTCTCTGACCCAGGCCGGCGGCGAGTCGAGTGTAACTGTTGAGCCAGATACTTCCTTCTACTTCGATGTAAACGAGGTGGATGGCCCGAAAAAGACCGAGTTTGCGGTAATGGCCGGTTCTATGGCCTTTCGAGTGAAGAAGCTGTCCGGAAACGAGGCTTTTCAGGTGCGCACAGAGTCGGTTGCAATGGGAGTTCGCGGTACAGAGTTTCGGGTTGCTATTGCTCCTGAAGGAAGTGTCTTGTGCACGACCAAAGAGGGGCTGGTGGAGGTCAAGGCGGACAACAAAAACCAGGCCTTCTCTAAGCCCGGGCAAGTGGTAGAGAAAATTACCGAGCAAAACCTCAGCACCACACAGGTGGCCGTTGAGCAGCTCGATCAGTATCAGTCCAGCTGGATCGATGAACGTGAGGAGGTCTTCAAACGGGGAGCCCACACATTCATCAAGGGCTACGGTCTTCAATACAGCAAGGTGCGGCCCAGATTTATGCAGGCCTACGCCGAACTGAAGCGCGTTGAACCGCAGTTGCGCCAGGTCGAGCGGACCAGCGGAATGGGGAGTACCGGGCAGCTGTTCAAGATGAAAGGCCAGGTGAGTCCTGCAGTTGTGAAAATGCGCAGCATTCTGCCTATGTTCGAGCATGTCTTCTTTCGCCTGCAGCGTCTGTCCGATTACCACGCAATGGGGTATGGGCAGGGTATGCTGAACAGCAATACCAGTACTGCAGAGTTCTTTTCCGATTTCAACAGCATGGAGATGGGAATGAAGCGGCGGCTCTCAGAGACCTATTATCTGTTGCGACTTTACCAGGAACTCCATGAACTCACCGGCGGAGGACCGTCTATTATGGATTCACCTTTTGGCGATGAGGACGGAATGCCGCAGGGAAATCTCCCCGAAGGCTTCGGTGAGTCTCCCTTTGATTAAGTGCGCGGAACGCGCAACTGAGGCGTATGAATAAGAGCTTGTGTACATTCGGCAAACTGGTATCACTATCACTTTTCTTAGGGATACTACTGACCACATCGTGCCAGAACGAAGCCTTTCTTCCGCCTTATCAGACCGATTCACAGAGTTCGATTCAGACCTCTATCCGCAGCGGAGCTGTGCTGACAGGCAGCAACTCGATTCAACTGGATCTGGCATATGATGAGGCCGCTGATAATCCTCCGCACCAGCTGGAAATCAGAATTACCGACCGCCAAGGAAACAGCCTCGGCACACAGATTATCGAGGGTGATCAGCTCTTCGAACCGCTGCCTTCGGTCACGCCGGCGGAAGGGCGCAAAGGACTCTTCATACTCAACCTGCAGCTCTTCAATCAGAACGGTGAACTCCTGGAGAAGAAGGAAATTCCCTTTTTCAAGGTTGACAGCTATCCACAAATCGTACAAATAGAGGCCTATCCGCCCGATAGTTTGAACCCCGAATCCACCGGACTCCTGCTGCCCACGGTAACCGGCGGGGAGGATGTGTGGGTTCGCTGGAAAATGGGGTCGGCGCTGTTGGATAAAGGGCCTCTGACCAAATACGAGGACGGTTATAAATGGACCGCTCCCTCCAGCGAGGGAGTCTACAGTATCAAGTTGGAGGTGTTTACCGAAGCACCCCCCGAAGAAGATGGAGATTTCTCGTTTCAATCTCCGGTGAGCTCAGAGGTACAGTTTTATGTGCAGGAGAGAAACGAAAGCCGGTCGGGAGAGCTGGGCCCGGAGCAGCGATATCATACCCTGCTGCATTTAGACGGTTCCTTCCGGAATACCGGTGTGCGCAGTGGCGGCTTTGATGCAATCGGCACGCCGCTGCTGGCTGTGAACAACGGATTGTTCGGTTACTATTTTTCTTCGGACGACGGGGTGAAGAGTGGAGCGGGGGAGTTCCTGTTCAGCGCTCCGCAGAAAGCGGAACCCTTTACCCTCACCCTGCAGTTTGATCCTGCCGTAGAAGTGCAGGCGGGTGTGCACCTCTTTTCCGCTCTTAGCGGAAATGGCGATGCACTCCTACAGTTGATTACCGACTCCCTCGGAAATCCGATGCTCTACAGCCAGGCTGGCGACCAGGTAGTGCAGCGGGTTCCCGAGTTTGATTTTGAAGGGCTGCAGGAGTTGTCGATCTCATTCCTTCCGGATGAGGGCAATCTGCAGGTGAAATGGTACAAAAACGGACGCTTGATTCACACCGGAGCGATTCCACAGACTCTGTTTCCTAAGGCGGCCTGGCAAGGTGTGCAGATCTGCGGGGCTGCGCCGAACGGTGAATACCCCGGGTGCGAGGGCCTGTTTGACGAGGTTGGTCTCTACGCGTTTGATGAGTATGGAAATCCCGCGGTTGATACTGAAATTTTCAAGCGCTGGACCCAGCGTATGCTGGGTGAGAGGCAGGTCTTGGAGGCTGAAGGCTTTGAGCATCTGCCCAGTGACACCATTCGCGTAGAGGCTCAGACTCCGCAACTGCTGGCTGAAATCAAAGCGAGTTGGACAAAAGCCGGTGTGCTGTTCTATCTCGAAAACAGCCCGGCTCTCGAGACCTACCGGCTGCGGGTAAGTCCTGCGAGCTCGCACGCGCAGGAGGCACCGGTGGAGATTCCTGCGGAAACTCTGGGCGATGAAGAGTTGTTGCAGCTGAGTTTCTCCCGAAATGCGGAGGCGCTGGTGCTCGCGAACGCCGAAGGGCGTGAGCTGTACCGAATTGAGGAGTGGAGCGGATCGCCGCTGAAAGTGGAAATAGTCAAATCCGTTTCTCCTGATACTAATGCTGGTGCTGAGGAGAACCTTACTGCAGATAGCTCTGCGGATGAGCTGTCGGTTGAAGCGGCTGGAGAAGGTGCTCCCCTAGAGGTGGCGGAAGTACTGATAGTCCGGGAATTATCCACATTTAGTGAATCTGATATTTAAGAATTGAAGCAGATCAGCAGATAAGTTGATTACTATACATATGAGGAATAAAAATTACTTTTTAAGCTGCGCATTGATCAGTATGCTCCTTTTTTCAGCTGTTCCCGGGCTGCGGGCACAGAATGCTGTAGATGCGCTCATGGTCCAACCGGTGAACCTATCGAGGGCTGTGCAAGAGTCCGGCCCACAACCGCCCGCGGAAATCCTGGAGCTCCTACGCCAGCGTCTGATTGAACTGTTTATCTCGTTGGGCGGGTTCGAAGCGGTGGAGGCAGAGAATGCTGCACAGATTCTGCTGGAGCCTGCTGTTACGGATTACCGGCTGACGCAGGATGACGAGTTCGGGCTGATTGTAGAAATGGGGCTTATGATGGAGCTGCGGGAGGGAGCCCTCGGAAGTGAGAGGATGCTTCCCTATCGGAGCGAGGTGCGGGCGATTGGTACCGGTGCATCGCATGTCGCGGCAACACTGCAGGCTGTTGGTGAGCTTGTGAAGCAGTATCGGCAAACTCTTATCGCGAGTCCCGTGCTCGGTAATGGTGATGAGCGGCAGGCTCTGCGGGTCAAGGATAACCTGGCCGGCAGAGTAGTTCTGAATCGGGGCGCCCGGGATGGACTCAAGGCAGGAACCGAATACCGGACGGCTATTCCGGAGCCGTCCCGAGCAAAGAATCCGGCAGACCGGCAGGCGCTTTTGAAAATCGCTGAGGTATATCCGGAGTTTGCGGAGGCACATGTGCTCTATGGGCGTGCTCTGTTAGCACCGGGCACACGTGTAGAACCGGTCCAGCAGCTCGGGCTGCGAACTGCGGTCGAGGTGAACTACGTGCATAAAATGAGCAGCTGGCAGACCGCCGCCGAACATCTGGGCGGGGTGAGCCTGCGGCTCTACTACGACCGTGAATTATTCTCGGTTTCACCGCTCTTCAAGATTGATTACCTCTCGAACCAGGTCGCCTTCCTGCACACCGGTACCGCCCTCAATTGGTACGCAGGCCGATTGAAGATTGCACCGGCCCTGATGGCGGGGCTGGGTTTTTCTGCTGCCGGGAGCAGTGCGGACGCGTCCCCGTCATTGTATTGGGGCGGCTCGGTAGAGGTGGTGCTCTCGTGGCGAATAAACCGAAGCCTGCTGTTTTCTTTGGATGCGGGGGCCAGCGGATGGTATCATACGGGGGATAGCTTTCAGGATGCGAGATTTCTCTACGCAGGTTCAGGATTTATGCTGAAATATTGAGATATTGTGTAGTATAGTATTAGGTATTAGTATTGGTTATAGACCTTATTGATGAAATAAAAACGAGTGAGGGGTTATGAAAGTGAAAAACCTGATAAAATGGTGTGCAATTCTGGTAGTCATCACAGGACTTATATCGTGTGCCACTGCGCCGTCGACCGGCGGAGGCGGACAGACTGCCGGAGGGGGCAAAGCCGCCCAGCCGTCGGCTGAGCCAACGAACTCGCCGATGTACTACGGAACCGGCAGCGGCTCGAGTCAGACCGCCGCTATGAACAGTGCGAAACTGAATGCAGTGCGAAAAGCTGTTCAGGATGCAGTCGGCGCTCCTACAGCCCTGGCCAAAAAGGATCAAATAGACTCTCTTTTTGCGGAAGACAAGAACGCCAACAGTTTTGTCTATAATTCGTCCACCGAGATACTGGACCGTTCCACAAGCGATGACGCTGCTACCGTTACGCTTGGAGTGCGGATAAATCTGGAGGCGGTGTCTAATCTTCTGCGGGCAAATGATGTTTACGGAAATCAGGTGCTGCCGCAGGGCGGCGAGGTAACACTTGTCGATCAGAAACCGCCGGCCGCCCTGGCGAAGGCGCAAACCGAACAGGCCGATGAACCGGCGGGTACGGGCACTGAGGCTGAGGAGCAGACCGGCAGTACCGTTGCTGCCGCCGAACCTTCGGCCCAGGAAATTGATCCGGAACAGGCACAGATTATTCGAAATATTGTCGATAATCTAGTCTATATGGTCTACTTCAACGAGGAGACCGAGGATGATCCCTTCCTGGCCAAGACGGCTGTCGGTATGGCCAACAAGTATCTTGCCCAGCAGGGGCTTTCGTATGTCGACATGGAGCAGGTCGAGCAGATTAAAGAAGATCAGATGGCAGCCTACGAAGCCGAAACCGGGCAGGGAGTGTCCGTACTGCAGTGGATTGCCGGCAAGCTGAATGCCGATATCTACATAGAAGTGTCGGTGGATGTAGAAACCGAAACCAGGAACAGCCGTTACTATGGAAGCGCCAGTGTCAGTCTGAAGAACTTCGATGCTTCCACCGGAGCCGGGCGGGGAACCGCTTTCTACCAGACTGTGCCGCCGGCCATGAGCACTGTCAGCACCGATGATGCGGTGAACAATGCGGTGGCTTCTGCCACTTATAAGGCGATGCAGGAGTCCCTGAAGCAGGCCAAGAACTTTACCGAAAAAGAGCTTCGTCAGGGCATCAAGTATCAGCTGGTGCTGCAGAATACTTCCGATGCACGGGCGATGCGCGATTTTGTCAAAAGAATGGAGCGTGAAGTTCAGGATATCAAGCGGCTTTCATACTCGCCGGCCGAGGCCAAGTATGAGGTTCGACTGATCGGAACGATAACCGAACTTGAAGACATTGTGTATGATGTGTCCGAGGCGGTTGACGGAATGGAAGGAATTTACCTTGTGTATCAGCGAGGTAACTCCATTACATTTGATACAGGCATGTAGAGGAGCTGAGTGAGATGAGAAAGAGAGCAGGAGTGAGATTAACACTAATTATTACAGTGCTGGCGGTAATGCTGACTGTGTGGACAGGCTGTGCATCGGCACCCTCCGATTCGCAGGGTGGAGGTACGGGCGACATTCCCGAATGGGTTACCAACCCGCCGGCCGACACAGCCGATTCAATGTACTTTGTCGGAGCAGGATCTGATTCTGACGGAAACGAAGCCGCGGCCAGGCAGCAAGCGGCCGCCGATCTCGTCTCCTCGATTACCCGCTTTCTCGGAGTAAAGGTTACCAGCGACACCACTGTGCAGGCAAAAGACACCCTCGATCAATTTACCTCCAGTCTGTCACAGACCATAACCGAGCAGTCTGAAGCGCGCCTGAGCAGTTTTAGAATCAAAGATACCTATATCGAATCGCGTGGTGGTCTTGTTAATGTGTATGTGCTCGGTGAATACGACAAGGAGGCTCTCCTGCAGGAGAAGGCGCGTCTGAAGGCCCTATTCGAAGAGCAGCAGGAAGCGATATCCGGACCCGAACTGGAGGGCGACCGGCTCTCCGGTCAGGGCAAATACTACGATGCGGCTATTCAGTATCTGACAGCTGCGACTGCCGCCTATAAGTCTGGGGTTGATAATGCCGCCATAAAGTATGAGCGCAACATGACAAAGGCGCGCGAGGCTATCTCGAAAATTGAGCTGAACAAGCTGAACGATGACCTCACCGCCAATATCAAAGAGCCTTTCACTACTCCCTTCAGGCTGCTGGTTAGCAGCCAGGACTTACCGGAAGGAGAGGGAATCGCCGGCGTGCCGATCAGAATCGTGTACAAGGAAATTCGAGCCAATGGAAGAGCGCGCATGGCCAGCGAGGTTGTGGCCAGCGACGGGAGGGGTATGGTGGAGTTTGCCCGTCCCGCTGCACAGTTCGTAGGCCGTGAGCAGTTGAGCATGGAGCTCGATTTTTCGGCCAGCCTGGAAGCCT
Organism: uncultured Sediminispirochaeta sp.; assembly: GCA_964485995.1. Lineage (GTDB taxonomy): Bacteria > Spirochaetota > Spirochaetia > DSM-16054 > Sediminispirochaetaceae > DSBN01. The sequence continues at coordinate 725 of CAZAMY010000042.1, read as the reverse complement.
TGGAAGATGTGCCGGATGCCCTTTATCCGCAGCTCGAGGCGGTTGAGGATCTGGTTGCCGACAAAGAGGCACAGTTCAGCTATACAGTGGTTTCAAAGGCTCGGGAAGTTCCAACCGCAGTGATGATTGCCGACCTGGACAACGGCGGTACAGCTCTAAACCGCAGCGAAACCGCTGCCGGGGTGCTCGAGGTACTCTCGAACGAGGGCTTTTCGGTCGGTACCCTGCCTGTACAGGTAGACATGCTGAAGGGGGCCGATACCCGGCTAATACAACAGGTTCGCTCACAATACGGCGGTCGCTACGAGCGGGTCATCTACGGAACCGTGAGCATCAGCGATTTCCGTGAAGACGGCAACCGCTATATGGTCAAGGTCTCCGGCGACATAAAAGCCGCCGATCTGGAAACCGGGGAGATTCTCTACTCCTCCGGCTCCCTGTTCAAATCGGCCATCGGACAGAACCTGCAGAGCGCAATGTCGGCTGCCTTCAAGCAGTTCGGAAAAATGGTAGGCGAGTCACTCACGCGGAGCCTGCCTTAGCGGGCTCTCAAATAACAAATCCAGGAGCGGAAGGGGGTCATTCGAGATGATTCCCACCGCTCCTTTTTTTATGACGCGGCGCGCCTCTTCGAGATCATCGACCGTCCAAGAGATAAAGGGACGTCTGAACAAGCGGTGGTACACCGCCTCCGAGAGCCATCCGATGCGCTCGTGATGCGGCTT